>JACOMS010000043.1 GCA_014324115.1 Hyphomonadaceae bacterium | reverse complement strand
CCCCGATTTGGAGCCCCGATTTGGAGCCCCGATTTGGAGCCCCGATTTGGAGCCCCGATTTGGAGCCCCAACCTTGGCATAAGCCAAGTCACACCGTCCACAGGAAATTATGTGAAACTTTTATGACACCGGTGACACCCCACAGATAAATAATTCCTGATGTCGCAAGTCTGCGGGGTGCACAAAACCAAAGGGGCGCCCCTGCGCATCCGGATGGTACGAACGGACAAGGGAAAGGAGGTCGCCGCCACCTATCCGCCTCGGGACGCCGCTGACGGCACCCTTAAGCGTGTGTGCCTCAACGGCTGCTCTCACCCCGGAGGGCGGCAGGAGGTTGTTCTTCCCGGACAGAACCCCGCGCTTTCACAACAGTCTCTATTTTTATATAACTATAGACATATTGTCGCAGTTTTTTATGGACCTGAATTTGTATTTTATCGTATATAAATCAATAACTTATCATGTTGACATACTTTATGGTGTAAAATTTGTGCTCATTTTGACGCACCAAAATTCCCGGCTTGATCCCGATTTTCGCAATGTAATTGTGTCCATAACCCTTCAGTTAAAAAATTATTAGGAAATATCAGGGGTGATCAGCAATTTTAGTCGGATTTTCTCTTTTTGGAGAAAAATTTTGCTTTTTGACCCGCGTTTTCATGCTGTGCTAGATTGCCGTCTGCACTTCATGACTTTACTTGCGCAGGACTGAACAATGCCCCAACGCATGCTGCAATTCGTGACCATCGGCGGCCGGATGCCGAAAAAGCGCCCTGTTGAGGTGCGCCGCGAGGATTTTGTCGAAATTTACGGCGACTATATTGATGCCAGGGCGCGGGAGCAGGCCTCGCGCTGTTCGCAATGCGGCGTCCCGTTTTGCCAAAGTCACTGCCCGTTGCACAACAACATTCCCGACTGGCTGATGCTGACGGCCGAAGGCCGGGTTGAAGACGCTTACCGCGTGTCTGCCGCGACCAATAACATGCCGGAAATCTGCGGTCGTATCTGTCCGCAGGACCGACTCTGCGAAGGCGCCTGTGTCATAGAGCAGTCCGGTCACGGCACCGTGACCATCGGCTCAATCGAGCGCTACCTCACGGATACGGCCTGGGAAAAGGGCTGGGTTGAACCCGTCAGCCCGCACCGCGAATTGCCGCTTTCTGTCGGTATCATCGGCGCGGGTCCGGCCGGACTGGCCGCCGCCGAACAACTGCGTCTCCAGGGCTGGCAGGTCACGGTCTATGACCGTCATGACCGGGCCGGGGGGCTTTTGATTTACGGCATACCGAATTTCAAACTTGACAAATCGATTGTCGCGCGCCGTACGAAACGGCTTGAGGATGGCGGCATTGAATTTGTCCTGAATTGTGATGTCGGCACCGATATCAGCTTTGCCAAACTGCAACGGAAACATCAGGCCGTACTGATTGCCACCGGGGTCTACAAGGCCCGCGATCTTGCCTGCCCCGGCGCAGGCGAACCCCATGTGCGGGCAGCCTTGCCGTTCCTGATCGAGAACAATCGTCGCGATCTGGGTGATAAAATCCAGGCCGATACGGCGGAAGGCAGAGACGTGGTCGTTATCGGCGGCGGCGACACGGCCATGGATTGTGTGCGCACGGCTGTCCGCCAGGGAGCGAATTCCGTCACATGTCTGTATCGCCGTGACGCGGCCAATATGCCCGGCTCGAAACGGGAAACCCGAAACGCCCGGGAGGAAGGTGTGGGCTTTGAATGGCTGGCCGGGCCCAAAGCCATTCATAATGACAAGGTCCGCGCCGAGCGCATGCACCTCGGGGCAAGGGATAAATCCGGACGGCAAAATCCGGAGGTGCTGAAGGGTTCGGATTTTGACGTCAGGGCCGATCTGGTGATCAAGGCCCTCGGCTTCACGCCCGAGGCCATGGACACACTCTCGCCTGATCTCATGCTCACGCGCCGGGACACGGTCAAGGTCAACCCGCTCACATTCGAGACCAACATTTCCGGTGTCTATGCGGCCGGTGATATTGTGCGCGGCGCGTCACTGGTTGTCTGGGCGATCCGCGAAGGCCGCGATGCGGCGACACATATGCACGGATATCTGAGAGACCTGATGGCTGCAAATATGAAAGCGGCGGCGGCGTAAATTATGACAGATTGGCTCAAGACCCATGAAACCCGACGGGACGCACTGATCAAGGCGCGGGTCTATGACCCGGCGGCTGAACATGATGCGTGCGGGGTTGGACTGGTTGCCGCGATTGACGGGACGCCGCGCCGGGATATCGTGGAAAAATCCATTCAGGCCCTCAAGAATATCTGGCATCGCGGCGCCGTGGATGCGGATGGCAAGACCGGCGACGGGGCAGGTATTCGCCTTGATATTCCGCAGGAATTTTTCAGGGCGCAGGTCGAGCGCACAGGTCATAAATCCGGTCATGCAAAGGTCGCCGTCGGAATGATATTTCTGCCCCGAACGGATTTCGACGCACAGGAACAGGCCCGTACCATCGTCGAATCGGAACTTATCAAGGAAGGCTTTTATATTTTCGGTTGGCGGCAGGTGCCGATCAATGTTGACGTGATCGGCGAGAAGGCCAACGCGACCCGCCCGGCCATCGAACAAATCCTGTTCCGTGACCCCAAGGGCCGCAAGCCGGAGAAACTTGAGCGCGAGCTGTATGTCATTCGCCGCCGTATTGAAAAATGCGTTACCGTCGCTGCCATTCCGGATTTTTATGTTTGTTCGCTCTCGGTGCAGACCATCATATACAAGGGCATGTTTCTCGCCGGGGACATAGACACCTTTTATCCCGATCTGACCGATGAGCGGTTCGTTTCCCGGGCGGCTATCTATCACCAGCGCTACTCGACCAATACCTTCCCGCAATGGTGGCTGGCCCAGCCCTTCCGGATGCTGGCCCATAACGGCGAGATCAATACGATCAAAGCCAATAAAAACTTCATGAAAAACCATGAAATCAAGATGGCCAGCAATGCCTTCAAGAACCGTTCCGATGATGTCAAACCGGTGATCCGGAAAGACAGTTCCGACTCGGCGGCGCTGGATGCCGTATTCGAATTGCTCGTACGGGCGGGGCGCACGGCTCCGATGGCCAAGGTGCTCCTGATTCCCGAAGCCTATTCCAAACGCGGGGATCTCATGCCGGATCGCTGGCGCGCCATGTATGAGTATTGCAACAGTGTGATGGAACCTTGGGACGGCCCGGCGGCAATCGCCGCCTACGACGGACACTGGGCCATGGCGGGGCTTGACCGCAACGGCCTGCGTCCCATGCGCTATGCCATATCTGATGACGGTATTCTGGCGGTCGGATCGGAAACCGGCATGTGCCCCCTGTCAGAAGACACAATCACAAAAAAAGGCTCAATCAAGCCGGGGCGCCTGATTGCCGTAGATCTGGATCGGGGGAGGTTTTACCATTCCTCTGAAATTCTGGACGAACTTTCACGATCCCAGCCGTTTGAACGCTGGATCAAAAAAGTAATTCAGCTGGATGACAGGTTGAACGGTGCAGAAGATACCGTCCTTTTGTCTGATGACGCCCTGCGCAGGCGGCAGGTGGCCTGTGGCCAGACCCTGGAAGATCTGGAGTTAATTCTCTCGCCCATGGTGGCAACTGCCAAAGAGTCTGTGGGTTCAATGGGAGATGATACACCTTTGGCGGTGCTCTCGGACATTTACCGGCCGTTATCACACTATTTCCGGCAAAATTTCTCACAGGTGACAAACCCGCCGATTGACCCCTTGCGCGAAACCCGCGTAATGGGACTCAAAACCCGTTTTCGCAATCTGCGCAACATTCTGTCAGAGTCCGAGGCCCAGACACGGGAAATGCTGGTTCTGGAAAGTCCGGTCATGACCAATGGCATGTATGACCGGTTTATGGAGCTGTTTGGCGATAAATCCGTCGTCATTGACTGTACATTCGAGGTCACGGACACGGACAGACTCCGGGGTGAAACCTTGCGCGATTGTCTGTTGCGGATCAGGGATGATGCCCTGAATGCGGTAGATAACGGCGCGGAAGTCATTATCCTTACAGACGAAAATGTCAATGAAACCCGCGCGGCTGCGCCGATCATCCTGGCTGTCGGGGCCACACATACACATCTGGTCTCCAACCAGAGGCGCTCTTCCTGTTCGATTATTGCTCGCAGCGCCGAATGTTTGGACACCCATTACTTCGCGGTCATGATCGGCGCCGGAGCGACTGCGGTGAATGCCTATATGGCCCAGGATTCCATTCTGGATCGGGTCACCCGCGGCCTTGTGGAACAGGATGCGGGTACGGCCGTCCTGAATTACAAAAAGGCGATTGAGGACGGGCTTTTGAAGATTATTTCCAAAATGGGAATTTCCGTGATCTCGTCCTATCGCGGTGGATATAATTTCGAAGCCCTCGGTCTGTCCCGCACCCTCGTGGGCGAATACTTTCCCGGCATGACCAGCCGTATATCCGGTATCGGCCTCGCCGGCATTGAGACCAAGGTTCTGGAGGCTCATGACAAGGCTTACGGTTCCGATGTTGTCACCCTTCCGATTGGCGGGCTTTATCGCGTGCGCGCGCGCGGAGAAAGGCATGCCTATGATGCGGATATGATCCATATGCTGCAGGAGGCGGTCGGAGGCGAGGATTACGGACTTTACAGGCGCTATGCCGACAGGGTTAACGGCGCAGACCCGATACAGGTGCGGGACCTTCTTGATATCAAACCCCTCGGAAAAGCCATTCCCATAGACCGCGTCCAAAGCGTGAATGAAATCCGGCGAAGGTTCTGTACGCCGGGCATGTCGCTTGGCGCCCTGTCGCCTGAGGCGCACGGTACCCTGAACATCGCCATGAACCGGATAGGGGCAAAATCCGTTTCAGGTGAAGGCGGGGAGGACCGCGCCCGCTATATACCCCTGCCCAACGGCGATAACCCCAATTCCGCCGTCAAACAGATCGCGTCGGGCCGATTCGGTGTCACGGCGGAATATCTCAACCAATGCCGCGAAATCGAGATTAAGGTCGCCCAGGGTGCCAAGCCGGGCGAGGGCGGGCAGCTCCCGGGTTTCAAGGTTACGGAAATGATTGCAAATTTTCGCAACGCGACACCGGGTGTGACACTCATATCGCCGCCGCCGCATCATGATATCTATTCCATCGAGGATCTGGCACAGTTGATTTATGACCTGAAACAAATCAACCCGACAGCGCGGGTTTGCGTCAAGCTGGTCGCGTCTTCCGGTGTCGGCACCATTGCCGCCGGAGTGGCCAAGGCCAAAGCCGATGCAATCCTGATTGCCGGACATAACGGCGGTACCGGAGCTTCACCGAATACCTCACTGAAATATGCCGGTATTCCGTGGGAGCTCGGCCTGTCCGAGGCGCACAAAATTTTGACTCTCAACAATCTCCGCGATCAGGTCACCCTGCGCACGGACGGCGGACTCAAGACCGGACGGGATATTGTGATCGCCGCCATGCTGGGTGCGGAGGAATACGGTATCGGCACATTGTCCCTGGTTGCCATGGGATGCCTCATGGTGCGGCAATGCCACTCCAATACCTGCCCTGTCGGTGTCTGTGTTCAGGATCCGCGCCTGCGTGAAAAATTCACCGGCACACCGGAAAAAGTCATCAATCTGATGAGTTTTATTGCCGAGGATGTTCGTGATATTCTCGCTTCCCTGGGGGTGGAACGTCTCGAAGACGTGATCGGGCGTACGGATCTGCTGGTACAGGTCTCACGCGGGGCCGAACATCTGGATGATCTGGATCTCAACCCGATTCTGGCCCGGGTGGATAACCGCCCGGTCGCCGACACCCGTGACCGGCGCGTCGGCGTGCCCGATACACTGGATGTGTCGATTATTTCGGACGCCAGGCAGCTGTTCGAACGCAGGGAAAAAACGCAGCTCACCTACACGATACAGAATACACACCGCGCCGTCGGGACACGGACGAGTTCCGGGATTTACCGCACATTCGGGGCCGAGGGCTTGCCGCCCGGTTATTTGACCGTGAAACTGCGCGGCTCCGCCGGACAGTCCCTCGGCGCGTTCGGCATGAAAGGTCTCCGCATAATCGTGAACGGTGACTCAAATGATTATGTGGGCAAGGGCTTGTCCGGCGCGGAAATCATCGTGGCTGCCCAAGGTCATGCCCGGATCAACAGGCATCTCTCGGCCATTATCGGCAATACCTGCCTTTACGGAGCCACCTCCGGCATGTTGCTCGCTGCCGGACGTGCAGGTGAACGGTTTGCTGTGCGCAACTCCGGGGCCGAAGCCGTTATTGAGGGTTGCGGTACGAATGGCTGCGAATATATGACCGGCGGTACGGTTGTGGTGCTCGGCAAGGTCGGGGACAATTTCGGCGCCGGCATGACGGGCGGTATGGCTTTTGTCCACGACCCCGAGGATCAGTTTCACAAGGCGGTCAATCCGGACAGTGTTATCTGGCAACGCATCGAAACCGAATACTGGGAACAGGTCTGCGTTGACCTCATACGCCGCCACGGGCGTGAAACGGGCTCGGAATTTTCCAACACGCTTTTGGCGGATTGGCAGATTGAGCGGAATCATGTGTGGCAGATTGTGCCTAAGGAAATGCTGGGACGGCTGGAGCACGGCGTAAAGCGTGCAGCGTGACAAATTAAGCCCTTCCACATTCCGGTTATCCCGTTAGTGTGCACGGCGTGACGATACGCATACGTATCTTCCACCTGCTGGCTGTTTGTCTGGTTTTTGCCCCAACCTGGAGCGAAGTGACAGCGTTACCCGGCATCAATCCCGCCGGACAGAATGGATGGATCAAAGGTCATCGCACGGGACCGGAGGCCGCCCCGCCTCTGTCGACCGCTTCACAGGCGTTTGCGAACAGGCCCCTAGCCGGGCGGCATGATAAAGAAGGCCGCGGCGGCCATCGCGAGAAGTCCGCCTGTCACCGCCATCCCCGGTTTGCTCGCCTGTTTCATCAAATACCACCCGACCGGAACAAGCAACAGGTTCACGAGTGCTATGAAGACCAGATAGGATTGCCCGACAGGTTCGACTTCAACCCCTGACAATCCGGCCGCCAGGCGCGGCAGGAACACCGCCATATTGATGGAAATCGCCAGACCGATAAAGGCTTTGGACGCATCGGATAATGACAACCGACACGCCTTGAAGAGGTCCATGCTTTTATCAAGGAGGGTAAAGCCGTATTCCCTCCCCGCGATCAATCCCAGGAATACGAATGTTGTGGACATGGGAATGTCGGAGACTTCCTTGAACAGGAACAGGAGTGAGGCATAGATAAAGTCGATGACTGTCGCTGATCGTATATCGGTCACCGCCGTCTTGGCCTGCAGGATTCTTTGAACCGGGCCGCCCCTGTTCCAGAAAGTATATCCGAGCAACACGATGATAGAAAACATGGCCGCAAAACTTTCGAACACCGACAGCTCACGGGGCAGGAAAACGAAAATGTTGGCGAAGTCCTGAATCAGCCAGACCCCCCAGAGATAACCTGTCGTCACCCACTGTAAAATAATCCAGTAAACGATCCGGCCGGAATTCACTCTGGTGGCAACGAGATAGAGCACCACGGCTGCCAGCACACTCATAATCCCAACGGCCACAGTCTGACCGGGCATGAGTTGCCGGAATACAAATCCGATAAGGGCGGCGGACAGAATCGAGGCTGCAATCGCCCTGACCGGGTTATCGAATGTCAACACAGCCACACTCGCAACGATGTCAAGCACAACACCGAACAGGAAAATCGTGAAAGCGGTTTCCGGCAGATATGAAATTTCAGGATTTATGAGCGGTGGAACAAGATAAATAAAGGCGCCGATCAGAGCCCCCATGATGGAGGCCAGCCCCCAAGGTGCCTTGGCTCCCGGTTCATGTTCGCGGAAGAACTTTTCAAGGGTGCGGGACGTGACAAGATAAACCAGTAAACCGACAACAAAAGCCAGCAGATACCCAATCAGCGATTTCATCAGCATGGATGTCAGACCGCCCACTGTCGCAAACACGGTCAGCACCATGAAACTGGTTGAGACCGGCACCCCGAAACGGGTGATAACCAAAAGCGCGAGCGGGGGCAGCGTATGATACCATTGAATGTCCACGACCGGGTATTTTTCGGTATTGGACAGCCGCCCCCAGGACGGGTCACCGTCGTTTATGATCCAGCCGTAGGTAAAGGTCGCCACCAGAATAAACCCGGCAAACAGAAACAGCCAGAACCAGTGCAGGCGCGCATTGGAGTTGATAAAGGTCCCCAGAGTTTGCAGTGCATCATTGCCGACAACCGCATAGGCGGCAAACAAAAAACCGATTGCAGCAAAAAGTCCGATTTCCATCACCGATGTCCCTTGAATCGGGATTCTACCTATAATCTGTGCATGAAAAATTTGTGACAGTATCCCGCGAATAAGATCACGGGTTGTCGGCAGAGCTGACAAGCCGGACTTCAGGCGCACTTCACCCGCTGTGTTTCGTGATCCATGCGTTGTTTCTGATGGGCGAAGGAATGTTGGACAAGGGCACTGACTTTTGATCCTGCGCCTCCGGCACGCTTGATATGGGTCGGCATGGGCCGCCCCTTGTGGTTTTTTGCCCCCTGGTTTTTTGCCCCCTGATTTTTTGCAATGAATACGGCTGGCAGGCCCATGGCCGGACAGCCGGGCTTCATTTCCGTTTGATCTGTGGGCGGTATCGGTGACCTTGAAGGACCGGCCATGGGACGAAGCACGTCCTGCTCAACCTGATACTTTCATATCCCGGAAGGTTTGACAGTATTGTGGGTTGCCTTTTCGTAAAACTGACCCACACGTTCCCTCAGATGAGGCATGATCGCCTCACCGGCGACAATAATATCTCCCGTATTGAGCACACTGCCTTCTGACAGGCTGTCAACCCTCAATCCTGCTTCCCGTGCAATCACGATTCCGGCAGCGATGTCCCAAACCGCCAGGCCGCGTTCCCAGAAGCCATCGTAGCGACCCGCAGCCGTCCACGCCAGATCAAGGGCAGCAGAACCGAGGCGGCGAATGCCGGAACTGGCGCCCATGACCTGATGCAATTCCCTCAGGAATCTGGCATGACCTGGACGGCCCAGGAAGGGCACGCCCGTGGCGAACAGGCAATCAGCGAAAGTGTTGCGTTTTGAAGGCCGCAAGCGTCTGTCTCCCCCGCCGCGCGTGCCGTCGTTAATATAGGCCCCGCGCCCGTTTTCAGCGAAAAACATCTCGTCTGTAACCGGGTTGTAAACGAGTCCGGCGACGAGGCCCTGCTGCTCATCCGTGTGGCGTTCGAGCGCGATGGAAATGGAAAAATGCGGAATGCCGTGCAGATAGTTGGTTGTGCCGTCTAGCGGGTCGATAATGAACCGGTGTGTCTTGTCCGAGCCCTCAAATTCACCGGATTCTTCCATCAAAAAACCATAGCCGGGACGTGCCTCGCGCAGAAATTCAAAAATAACGTCTTCGGCCCTTTTGTCGGCCCGGGAGACAAAATCCGCCGGGCCCTTGCTGAAAACCTGTAGATGCTCAACTTCACCGAAATCACGCAGGAGACCGCGTGAGGCTCTGCGCGCCGCCTGTTGCATAAGGTTCATTATGGCTGATGATCCGGACACAGGTTCGATCCGCGGTACGGGTGCAGGAAACCCTAATCCACCCTCTTCACATAGGATCCGTCTTCAGTGTTGATAATCAGGGTTTCGCCGACGGAAATGAAGGGCGGCACGGATGTGCGTACACCGTTGGACAAAACGGCAGGTTTGTAGGAATTGGCCGCCGTCTGGCCCTTGATCACAGGCTCGGTTTCGGACACTTCCAGAACCACCTGTTCGGGCAGAGACACATTGATCGGCCTGTCCTCATAGAATTCCAGTTCCACTTCCATACCGTCATCAAGGTAAACCGCCCGGTCACCGACAAAATCGGCCATCAGGTCGATCTGCTCATAGGTTTTGGAATTCATAAACACCAACATGTCACCATCGGCATACAGAAAGGTATGCGGCTTTTGATCCAGACGCACACGTTCGACAGTCCCGGCGGCGCGGAAGCGCTCATTGAGCTTGCGCCCGTCGATCAGGTTTTTCAGTTCAACCTGATTAAAAGCCCCGCCTTTGCCCGGCTTTACCGCATTACATTTCACCGCAACCCAGAGGGTATCCTGATGTTTGATAATGTTGCCCGACCTGATCTCATTCCCGTTCACTTTCATGGGATTGTCTCCATTAAATCCGGTGGGTTCCCTAACAGAGAGCGGTGAATGGGGCAAGTCCGGCGTCTCAGGATATTTCATGAGTTTCAAGGGTGCGCCCCTGGAGCTGACCCTGATTGTGGTACCGCCGCATACCGGCGGGGAATTTCACATGATCCGCAGGTGGTATCGGCCCCGGCCCCCTGTGGCCGGGATGTCTGTGCCAACCAGGCCCTCAGGCCGTGCTCATACGGGACAGCACTCACCCTTCACACTGAAAATCCAGGGGTTATCGGAAGTGTCCAATTGTGTTCGCAAGGCTCAAGGATTGGCACAGAGTTGCAACCCGTTATGGCAGATGCGCGCACACCTTTCTCGCTACTGTCCTCATCGCGGCCATCCTCACATACTGGATTTAATGAGTCCTGACCCTAGTTCTCGTTCTCTTTGATGCGTTCCACAGATACAACATACTCATCCTCCTTGGTGCGGATGACAGTGACACCGCGAGCCGAACGGGAAACGACAGGGATATTTCGCACCGGACAGCGAATGAGCTGGCCGCCGTTTGTAACCATCATGATCTGGTCATCGTTTTCGATGCGAAAGGAGCGCACAAGTCGCGCGTCCGGCACCCCGTTTTTGCGGGAGATGTCCTGTGCGGTAACCCCCATTCCACCGCGGTTCATACAGCGGTAATCATAGCTGGAGGAGCGCTTCCCAAAACCATCATCAGCGAGCGTGAGGACAAATTCTTCACTGGCCTGAAGAAACCTGAGACGCTGTTCATCCAGCCTGGTTTCCGTCCCTTCGTCACGGTTATCCTCTGTGTCGTCTCCAAGTGCGCGGCGCATGGTATTTGCATGTTTCATATAGGCGCGCGCCTCATCGGTTCCGATATCCACGTGGTGGAGCACAGCCATGGAAATCACCTCGTCTTCATCCGCGAGTTTGATACCCCGCACACCGGAACTTGTCCGCCCGACAAAACGGCGAATGTCCGTTGTCCTGAACCGGATCGTTTTACCCATGGCCGTCGTCAGCAGGATATCATTATCTTCGGTGCAGACCTGCACATCGACGATACCGTCACCTTCGTCAGGTTTCATGGCGATCTTGCCGTTGCGATTTATGCGTTTGAAATCGGCTAGGGAATTACGCCGCACATCACCGGAACGGGCCGCAAATATGATGTCCACTGTATCCCAGGCTTCCTCGTCTTCGGGCAAAGCCATGATGGAATTTATGGTTTCATCCTTATTGAGCGGAAGCAGATTAACAAGCGCTTTGCCACGTGTGGCCGGACCGCCAAAAGGCAGTTTCCAGACCTTGAGCGTGTAACACATCCCGGTGGACGAGAAAAAAAGAACCGGTGTGTGAGTCGTTGCGACAAACACATTGCTAACATAATCTTCACTCTTCATGGACATGCCGGACCGCCCCTTGCCGCCGCGACGCTGTGCCCGATACGTGTCAAGGGGCGTACGCTTGGCGTAGCCTTGGCCGGTGATTGTCACAACCATATCCTCAACAGCAATGAGATCTTCCTCCTCGAAATCCGGCCCGCCTTCGACAAATTCCGAGCGTCGCGGCACAGCAAATTTTTCTTTGATCCCGGTCAGTTCTTCGCGAATGATCCGGGTGACACGGCCACGGGACCGAAGGATGTCCAGATAATCCCTGATTTTTGCGGCCAGTTTTTCGACTTCATCCGTAATTTCGTCCATGCCGAGCTGCGTGAGGTTTTGCAAACGCATATCCAGAATGGCGCGCGCCTGCTCATCTGTCAGAACAATCGTTTCATCATCCTGTAGTCGGGACCGCGGATCGGCAATAAGGGCCAGCACAGGTTTCATGTCCCTGGCAGGCCAGCTGCGCGCCCTCAGAGCCCTGCGGGCTTGAGCAGGTGTCGGGGATCCCCGTATGATTCGGATGATTTCATCAATATTGGCAACGGCGGTCGCAAGACCTACCAGAATATGGGCACGGGCACGGGATTTGCGAAGATCAAACTTGGTGCGCCGTGCAATGACTTCTTCCCTGTGGGCCAGAAACGCTTCGAGCATGTGCCGCACACTCATCTGTTCGGGCCGACCGCCATTGAGCGCCAGCATATTGGCGGGGAAGTTCTGCTGCATTGTTGTGAAGCGGTAGAGCTGGTTCAAAACAACATCCGCATTCGCGCCGCGACGGAGCTCAATAACAACACGCATGCCACTGCGGTCAGAGTGATCGTCTACGTGGGCAATATCCTCAATGCGTTTCTCTTTGGCCAAGTTGGCAATTTTGGCTACCAAAGCCGCCTTGTTAACCTGATAGGGCAACTCTGTCACGATGATTGCCTGGCGGTCCTTGCGGATTTCTTCCATATGGTGCCTGGCCCGGATGATAATGGAACCTTTGCCGTTCAGAACAGCCGAACGGGAACCGGACTGCCCCAAAATAGTCGCACCGGTCGGGAAGTCCGGGCCCGGAATTAATTCAAGCAAATCCTCATCAGACACATGACCGTCATCCAACAAGGCGATTGAGGCATTGACGACTTCACCCAGATTGTGCGGCGGAATATTCGTTGCCATGCCGACGGCAATCCCACCTGCCCCATTGACGAGGATATTGGGGAACCGGGCGGGCAGCACGACCGGTTCCCGCTCTCTCCCGTCGTAGTTGGCTTGATAATCAACGGTTTCTTTTTCAATATCAGCAAGCAGAAATTCGGCCGGGTTGTCCATCCGGACCTCGGTGTAGCGCATGGCTGCCGGGCTATCACCGTCGACGGACCCAAAATTTCCCTGCCCGTCCAGTAAGGGCAGGCTCATGGAAAAATCCTGCGCCATGCGCACCAGTGCATCGTAGATTGCACTGTCACCGTGGGGGTGGTACTTACCCATGACCTCTCCGACAACACGGGCACACTTCATATAGGGCTTGTTGCGGGTGAAGCCGTTTTCATGCATGGAATAGAGAATCCTGCGGTGTACTGGCTTGAGCCCGTCGCGGACATCCGGGATGGCGCGGGAGACGATAACACTCATCGCATAATCAAGGTAGGAGCGTTTCATCTCTTCCTCGATGGTGATCGGAGAAACACCTTCCTCGGGCCCGGGTTTCATGCCCTTTTCATCTCCTTCAAGGATGTTATTTCCGCCACTCATCACGCGCCATTCTACCCCTTAAAATACATCTGAAAAACTGTTATATGCGGTGCAGCAGAGTTGAATATGAAAAAGGTATTCCCGCCAACATCCGGTCTGGTCGCAGTGATGTTACCGGCGGCGTGCAATTCCGGAAACCAGGTCAAAACCACGTCCTCAACAGACGTGGTGACACCTAGTCCGTCAATTCATCCCAAAATCGCTTGGCCTTGTCGAAAAAGTTCCGGCTTTGCGGGCTGGTACGTTTACCGCCCTCGCGATCAAACTCTTTAAGGAGTTCGCGTTGGCGGGCATTCAAACCGGATGGTGTCTCGACGGCAAGATCAACATACATGTCGCCGCGTTGGGGGGAGCGAAGCGTGCTCATGCCCTTTCCCCTGAGCCGCATACGCTTGCCGGACTGTGAGCCTTCCGGAATTTTGATCTTGGAACGACCGCCATCAATGGTCGGGATTTCGATCTCGCCGCCCAGTGCCGCTGTCGTCATGGGCACAGACGCGCGGCAATAAAGATTTGCTCCGTCGCGTTCAAACAGATCATGAGACCTGATCGAAACAAAAAGATAAAGATCGCCGCGCTGGCCTGTTCCACCACGTCGTGGGGGGGCATCGCCCTGACCGGAAAGCCTTATACGTGTGCCGTCCTCAACACCGGCAGGAATATTGACATCCAGTCCGGTTTCCACCCGTGTTTGCCCGGTTCCGTCGCATCGGCGGCAGGGATCAGAGACATATTCGCCCTGTCCGCCACAGGTCGGACATGTACGTTCCATGGTAAAAAAACCCTGTTGCGTGCGCACACGCCCCATACCGGAACAGGTCGAACAGTTCTTGACTGACGCGCCGGGTTCCGCACCCAACCCGTCACAGCGATCACAATTCTCCGTAACCGGGACATCAATTTCCATGTCCTTGCCGGTAAAGGCTTCCTCAAGGGAAATTTCCGTTTCGTAGCGCAGATCCGCCCCGCGCTGACCACGCGACTGACGCCCGCCGCCGCCAAACATATCGGCAAATCCGCCTGTGCTGGCGTTACCAAAAATCTGGCTGAAAATATCACCAAAGTCCTGGAATCCACCGCCCATGCCGTCCTGTTCAAAGGCGCGGTGACCCAAGCGATCATAGGCGGCACGTTTGTCGGCATCAGAGAGGATACCGTAGGCTTCATTGAGTTCCTTGAAGCGCACCTCAGCTTCCGGGTCATCCGGGTGCCGGTCGGGATGACATGCCATGGCTTTTTTGCGAAAAGCCGATTTCAACTGTTTGCCATTGGCCGTCTTGGCAACACCCAAAATTTCGTAATAATCACGCTTGGACATGTCGGGTCTTTACAAGAATGGAATTGTGTCGGGTTGATGCATTAATCCCGTAGCCATTGGAAAGACACATTTCAACAACAGGCCGCGCCTTTTGCCGATGGCGTGTCTCCAGAATCAAAATTCGGGGATACAGGATTTCAGGCGCGGTTTCAAAAAAGGTTTTCAGGACCGGAAACTCGTGGCCTTCAATATCGATCTTGAGTGCATCAACATAACCAAGATTTTGCGCCTTACAGATTGAAAGTAGCGTATCTGTGGTAACGCTCTCATGGCTCTCGCTTGGCTCAGACAGCCTAGCTTCGCCGCGATTTACATTTTGGTACGTTAAAAAAGCCATGCCGGATCTATCCGAGATTGCGACTTGGACAACTGTAATATCAGCGCGGCATGCGAGCATATTGGTTTTGAGCCTCTCGCTGGTTTCAACCCCCGGTTCGATAGCGATTATTTTGGCCGTTTTGTTCTCTGCTCTGGCAATTTGATCGACATAGAGACTATACATACCGCTGCTCGCCCCGGCATCGACAAAGGTAAAGGGGGATCGGGTCGCGTTTGTAATCGCCGTACGAAGAGTCTGCCGTTCGATCCTGTCCCAGATTTGTGGCCCCGCGATGACACGTTTGTCCGTGCGGTTTTCTGTCGGATAGAGACGGGCGTAAATATCATGCTCGATCCGAACATCAAAAGGTTCGGTCAAACCACCGATGGCCCGTTTACGGCAGAAGGAAATCATGGCACGGCCGAAAGTGTGGCCTGTAAATCTACGTGCCCGCTCTCGCCAGACCTCACGTTGCGGACTTAGCGCATAAGTGCCGAAAGGTGGCATGATCTGGCCCTGGATCGTCATGGGTTACCGCGCAAATGGATTCAGGTTTTTGAGGAAAAACTGGATACCGCCCCGGTTTTCTTTCCGGGTCAGGGCCTCCTCATTGATCAGAAATGTCGTTTGCACAACATAACGTTCGCCTTCAAACGGCGGATGGCCATGCCAGCTTGTCCCGGATCGGGTGAATCCGAACACATTCCCGGCCAGCGGATCAACCTCATCGGCAAAATCATTCATATCTTTCTCACCGTTGAGGGCGCGGATCGCCCCGCCCTTGGACTTATCCCAACCATCATTCAGGTAAACGAGAAAGGTACAGACTTTAGACGGGCTGTCATTATGGATACGGCCATCGGATAATTTCGACAGCTTGCGTACAGTAATCATTCGCGGTTTGTCGCGAATCTCCAATCCGAGTTTGTCTGAAAGAATATCGGCGAGTTCAGCCGATTGAAGGCCATCAATAAGCCCGCCAAAGGCACCCCGCACACCGAGTTTGGATAGCGGAAGATAACCGGTTGTGTCGATGTCGGGATAATCCCCGCGGATGGCCGCTGCGTTTTCCCGCGATACGACGTCTTCACCCATCAGATAGGTAAAGGGCTCTGTCTTGACTGTTGCACTGCGGATGGCGTCAAAGTTCAGCATGGCCCCGCCGACGACCGGCCAAACGACCCCGGAGATCTGGGGGGGCCGGGATTTTATACAACACAAGCCTGTTCGGCTTATGCGGATTTCTTGTTATCGACGTCTTCGAATTCGGCATCCACGACATCGTCGTCATCTTTAGCTGCAGCCGCGGTTGCATCATCATCACCACTCGCAGCATAGACGGCCTCACCCATTTTCATGAGAGCCGCGGTCAGCACTTGAACCTTGTCAATAATCAAGGCCGTGTCATCGGAATCCTGAACCTCGCGAAGCTCGGAAATAGCTGTCTCAATCGCCTTCCTGTCTTCTTGGCCAACCTTGTCGCCGTGTTCTTTCAGGTCCTGTTCGGCCTTGTGGGTCAGAGCTTCAGCCTGGTTGCGGGCCTCGGCCAGTTCGCGCCGGGCCTTGTCTTCGTCCGCATTAGCTTCGGCATCCTTGATCATGGCTTCTATGTCATCATCAGACAAACCGCCGGAGGCCTGGATACGGATCTGCTGTTCCTTGCCGGTTGCCTTGTCTTTAGCGGACACATTAACAATTCCATTCGCATCAATGTCGAAAATGACTTCGATCTGCGGCATGCCGCGCGGTGCTGGCGGAATACCCACCAAGTCAAACTGACCGAGGAGCTTATTGTCCACTGCCATTTCACGTTCGCCCTGTGAGACGCGGATAGTTACAGCAGACTGATTGTCGGTCGCCGTAGAGTAAATCTGGCTCTTCTTGGTCGGGATGGTTGTATTACGGTCAATCATGCGGGTGAATACGCCACCTTCGGTCTCAATACCGAGGGACAGAGGTGTCACGTCAAGCAACAGCACGTCCTTCACGTCACCTTGTAATACACCTGCCTGAACGGCGGCGCCCATGGCGACGACTTCGTCGGGGTGCACACCCTTGTGCGGCTCTTTACCAAAGAAATCAGCCACAGCCCTCTGCACAGTAGGCATCCGGGTCATCCCCCCAACCAGAATCACATCGTCGATTTCACCGGCCTTCAGGCCGGAGTCGGCAAGAGCTTTCCTGCACGGCACGATGGTGCGCTTGACCAGATCTGCGACGAGAGTTTCCAGCTTGGCACGGGTCAGCTTCATGTTCAGGTGCTTCGGGCCCGTCGCATCCGCCGTGATGAAGGGCAGGGTGACCTCGTACGTGGAGGCTGTAGACAGTTCTTTCTTGGCTTTTTCCGCCTCTTCCCGCAGACGCTGTAGAGCCAGCTTGTCGGCCTTCAGGTCAATACCTGTGTCCTTTTTGAACTCGTCATTGAAATACTCGACAATGCGCATGTCGAAATCTTCACCGCCAAGGAAAGTGTCACCGTTCGTAGCTTTCACCTCAAACACGCCGTCACCGATTTCCAGGATAGAGACATCGAACGTACCACCACCGAGGTCGTAAACAGCGATTGTCTTACCGTCATTTTTGTCCATACCGTAAGCGAGCGCCGCCGCGGTGGGCTCATTGATGATACGAAGGACCTCCAGGCCGGCAATTTTGCCGGCGTCCTTGGTGGCCTGGCGCTGGGCGTCGTTGAAGTAGGCCGGAACGGTGATGACAGCCTGTGTGACCTCACCGCCAAGGAAATCTTCCGCAGTTTCCTTCATCTTGGTCAGCACCATGGCTGATATCTCTGATGGCGCGTATTCCTTGTCGCGACCTTTAACGTAAGCATCGCCGTTCTTGCCCTCAATGATTTTGTAAGGCGCCAGCCTGGCGTCTTTCCTGACTGTCGGATCCGGGAATGGACGACCGATCAGCCGCTTGATGGCATAATACGTATGTTCGGGATTGGTGACACTCTGGCGACGGGCCGTCTGGCCGATCAGGCGCTCGCCATCCTCGGTAAAGGCGACAACGGAAGGTGTGGTACGCTGACCTTCAGAATTCTCAATCACCCTAGCCTTGTCACCATCCATAACGGCAACACAAGAGTTGGTTGTTCCCAGATCAATACCGATGACTTTGCTCACTTTGATCTCCTGTCTGACCCGGGTCCGGCACCGGGCAATAAATCCATGTCAGTGGGACTTTCCCCGCCCGATATGGGAAGATGAATCGGTGCTTCAAGACCGCAGACTTACTTTTTTGTGAGGCCCGTCAGCCAGCACTATGGGGTTCTGTCGGCCTAGGTCCGGAGGGAAAAATCTTCCCGTGTACGGCTCAAATTCGGTGAGTAATACGGATCATCATCAACCAGAATTTGCCATTTTTCCCGGAACGCCCTGGCTTCCGCCGCCCAATGCGTGAGCTTGGCACCCATGTCCAACTTACCGCGACTCGCGCTTTCATAGTGCACCAGCACAGCGTGCGGTGTCCAGACTGTCCGAAGGCCGATGGCATTCAACTTCAGGCATAAGTCCACATCATTGTAAGATATCGGAAAGGAGTCCTCATCGAATCCGCCTACGGACAGGAAGTCGTCCCGCCTGACCATCATGCAGGCCCCTGTCACAGCGGAGAAATTCTGAACAACCATGAGGCGATCAAAATATCCCGAAGCATTTTTTGGATAATATTTGTGCGCATGGCCCGTAACACCGCCTATGCCGAGTACGACGCCGGCATGCTGGACAGTGCGGTTTGGATATATAAGCTTCGCTCCGACACAACCCACCCCGCAGATTGAGAGCCATGAAAGCATCTCTCTCATCCAGCCCTTTGACAAAGCCTTGACGTCATTGTTGAGGAAACACAGAACATCGCTTTGTGTACGTTCAACTGCAAAATTGTTGATGGCCGAGTAGTTGAAGGGGTTGGCATACTCTGTGACGCTGATGGTCGGATGCCGCTGAAGATCTTCGAGGTATTTGATCGACTTTATCTCGTCGGATGCATTGTTGATCACCAGGATATCAAAGTTTTCGTATTCGGTTTTTTTGAGGATGGAGGTGATACAGGTTTTCAATAGCCCGTGTTTGTTTTTCGTGGGAATGATTATCGTTACCTGGGGAGCCTGCGAAAGTCCCAACCTGATCCGGTTATACCCGGTGCTATCATCGGTACTGACATCAGCCGTCAGACCCTGCCTGTTAAGATGTTCCGCCACAACACGGTTTGCGACTGTTTTCGAACACACCTTAATACGGTTCGATGATATGTCAGAATCATCCGAAATCCGCCGATGATAGAGAATTTTGGGAATGTGGATGATGTTCGCAGTCTTGCAATTTTCCGTCACGCGTAAAACCAGGTCATGGTCCTGGGCTCCATCATGGTCGGGGTTCCATAGCCCCGCGCGCGCAATCATATCCCTCCGAATAACCGTCAGATGACCGAAGTAGTTCATGGAGAGCAGTAATTCCGGCGCGAAGTCACATTTGAAATACGGATCAAAACGAAAATCATGGATGTTTATTTTGTCTTCATCCGAGTAGACAATTTTTACGTCAGGATTTTTGTTGATGGCGAGTACACACTCCGCCAGCGCATGTTCACGTAAAATATCATCATGATCCAGACATGTGATCCAATCGCCGCAACTTGCCTTGAAACACGTCATGGTGGTTTTGGAAATTCCCCGATTTTTGTTGTTTTTGTTAATTACAAATCTCTGGTCATCGGACAATTCGTATTTGATATACTGCTCTATGGACGCAGGCGTGTCCCCGTCCATGCAAATTGAGACCTGCCAGTTGGCGTAAACCTGACCCCTGATGGACTCGACCGTTTTCCCAAACAGTTTGGGACTGACATCATGTACAGGCAGAAGGATACTAAGAAGGGGCCGATGCTTGCACATTTTAAGCCGGGACTCCAGATCCGGTCTTTGATCCGGGTTATAATCAAACCGGTCCATCCAGTTTTGATAGGCAGCCCGTTCGTCCACCGACTGGATTCTGATTTGCCGATACGCATGTTTTGAAAGCAGCGATACAAGCGACCTTGCCAGACGCGGTATATTCCTGATCGGGGCCCGTTTGAATGTACCCCAGCCCTTGGCTGCGAGCTTCTTGTAAAAAACCGGCTTTGAGCATCGCGTGAGAGATATATTGCCGATTTCCAGTTCTTTCCCTGCATCGGCCTCAAACAGCAGCCTCTTTGGACACAGGCCAAGGTATATTACAGAATAAAACCTCCGCGTCCCCGATTTCTCTATATCAACGATTTGAAAGTCAGGCAGGGTATCGCCGAAGTCAACGCGACATGTTAATCCGGTATTGTCAGACGCCGTCGCGAGGGACAGTTCGTACCAGCCCGGTTTGAAATCGCTTTCCGACGTCAGCAACGGGGCACATTCGAGTGTTTCCATCTTTCCAATTAACATCATCCCAGGGTCAGGACTCATTACATCCAGTATGTGACGATGGCCGCGATGAGGACAGCAGCGAGAGGGGTGTGCGCGCATCTGTCATAACGGATTGCAACTCTGCGCCAATCCTTGAGCCTTGCGAACACATTTTCGACCTTATGTCGTTGTTTATATGTTGTTTTACAGAACTGTGCGGGCGAACATCACCTTTTGGGGGCCCTTTTCGGGACGGGATACAGGGTGTGATACCTTTGGCCTTCAGGGCCTTCCGGTATTCATCGCTGTCATAACCTTTATCGGCGATCATGACGACATCCTGAGTTTGGGGCAGTCTTTTATGGAGGATTTTAGCCCCGACATGGTCACTGACCTGCCCCGCCGTCAGGC
>JACOMS010000042.1 GCA_014324115.1 Hyphomonadaceae bacterium | reverse complement strand
AGTGCACTCGTCAGCACCAAACACCCGCTCTTCGGGTCCGAAAACGGCGCAAATCCCAAAATCCCGGCAAATCCGGATAAATTCGCAACAGTCTTATATTACAACATAAAGGAACCCGTTAAATTAATAGGTCCTGACCCTAGTACCCGTTGTGATCGGGCAGCAATATCTCGCGTTTACCACCCGGGCCGGCGGGGCCGATCATACCTTCGGCTTCCATGCGCTCGATGAGGTTGGCCGCGCGGTTATAGCCGATAGAAAGCCTGCGCTGGATATAGGAGGTTGTTGCCTTGCGATCCTTGGCGACAATGGCCACAGCCTGATCAAACAGGGATTGTCCTCCGTTCATGGGGTCGTCATCACTATCTTCTTCCGCTTCTGCCGTGACATCTTCCAGATAGTTCGGCTTGCCCTGGGCTTTGATGAAAGCCGCAATCTTCTCAACCTCACCATCCGATACAAACGGCCCGTGCAGACGACGCGGTCGACCTGTCCCCATAAACAGCATGTCACCGTTTCCGAGCAGATGTTCCGCACCCGTTTCCCCTAAAATTGTCCGACTGTCGATGGATGAGCCGACACGGAAAGAGACACGTGTCGGAAAATTGGCTTTGATGGTGCCGGTAATAACATCAACGGAGGGACGCTGCGTCGCCATAATCATGTGTATCCCGGCGGCGCGGGCCATTTGTGCCAGACGCTGTACCGCACCCTCAATTTCCTTACCGGCGACCATCATCAGGTCGGCCATTTCGTCGATAATTACGACGATAAACGGCATGGGCTCGAAGTTCAGTTCCTCGGTTTCATACATCGGATCACCCGTTTCCCCGTCGTAGCCTGTCATGAAGGTACGGGTCAGAACTTCGCCGCGCGCCTGGGCCTCCCGCACCTTTTCGTTATAGCCGGCCATGTTGCGCACACCCATTTTTGACATTTTGCGGTAACGGTCTTCCATTTCCCGTACCGTCCATTTCAGTGCGACGACGGCCTTTTTGGGTTCGGTCACGACAGGTGCCAGCAAATGTGGTGCGCCGTCATAAACGGACAGTTCCAGCATTTTGGGATCAATCATGATGAATTTGCATTGATCCGGTGTCAGCCTGTACATCAGCGAGAGGATCATGGCGTTGATGGCAACGGACTTGCCGGACCCGGTAGTGCCGGCCACCAAAAGGTGAGGCATTTTGGAAAGATCGGCAATAAAAGATGTTCCGCCAATGTCCTCGCCCATGATGAGCGGAAGCCCGGCTTCTGAATCCCTGTATTCCGATGAGTTTAACATATTGCGGAGCCAGACCGTTTCACGACGCCGGTTGGGCAATTCCACACCCATTGCGTTTCTTCCCGGCACGACAGCAATCCGCGCCGATTTGGCGCTCATATTGCGGGCAATATCGGGGGCAAGGTTGATGACGCGCTGCGATTTCACGCCGGGGGCGGGCTCAAATTCATAAAGTGTGACCACAGGGCCGGGGCGTACCATTCCCATCTCACCCTTGATGCCGTAATCATCCATCACCTGATGCAGTTGTTCTGCTGTACGCCGGAGGGCCCCTTCATCAGCCAGTATTTTGCGTGGCGGCGGTATTTTCAGAAGATCGACATCGGGCAGAACAAAATCCGATCCATCGGGAAAATGAAATTCGGGTTTTTTTAGCCTGAGCGGGCGGCGTGGTCCGGGTTCCGGTTTTGCGGCGGCCTGTGCCGCAGGGGCAGTCACGTCATCATAATTTTCCGGTTCAAGCGAATCGACATCGCGCAGAAGGGTTGAGATCGAATTTGCCCTATCCACTTCGGCCACATGATTGCCCTGGAACCGTCGTGAAATAAATTCAACAACGCGGTCACACCAAACGCGCAATGTCGCCCAGACAAGGCCCAGAGCATCCCAGACGTCCAACAGGTCCCTGCCGACAATCCCGATACAGCGCCCCAGACAAAACGCCCAGAAGACAAACATCATCAGCGCGATCAGAAGCCCGGAAAATGGAAAGTTCAGCCGTTCCAGAAATCCGGTCGACCCCAGATAAATCACGTCCCCGAACCATCCACCCAGTCCGCCCGCCATGGGCCAGCTTTGCGGGATGGGAAAGGCCGACAGCCAGGCACTGCCAAATAAAGCGGTTCCCGACACAAGGCAGATCCGGCCTGTCATATCCAATCTGGAAAGTTTGACACCCGGCCGGAAGACACTTTTCACGCTTGTGAATATCAGCAGCCCGGCAAGAAAAAATCCGCCCCAGCCGAGAGTCTGCATAATCAGGCTGGAAAGTTCAGCTCCAGGCTGTCCGAGCCAGTTTTGTGTGACACCCAGTCCGGCTGTATCTCGCGTGGTGTCAAACGGGCTGAATGAGGCAAGCGACAGGAAAACAGCGCCACCGATCCCACCCCGGAAGAGTGCCCAACCGATGCGCCCAAGCCGGTTCGTGCCCCCATCCTGCGGATCGTCCATGAGGGATCGCGCATACTCATAATCGTAATTCCGGGATTCAAAATCCGGATCGGGACTGGCTGTTACATTGCCGGGGGGCATAATCACCTCTTGCAAACCTTGTCGGGGGAATGTAAATGCAAGGCGTAAAGACCGGGTTAAGAAAAGACCGGGTCAGGAAGTGTGTGAAACCCTGATCTGCCGCTTCTTGACGGCGGTCCTGCGAAACGGGCAGATACATGTCGGGATGGCAAAAGGAATCACCGAACGCGCCCACGTGGTGCCGACCCGGAGTGTAAACAGGCGTTAAATGGAAGCGTGACACACGAAAAAATTTGCTAGAGGCAGGTCATGAAATCTCCGCTAACACTCTTCATCGGCAATTATAATTATTCGAGCTGGTCGCTCCGGTCCTGGCTCGTGTTGACCAAGGCGGAACTGCCCTTTGATCTTGAAGTCATCGACCTTGATGTTCCGGGTTACAAAGACAGGCTCCTGGCACTGTCGGACGCGGGAACAGTTCCGGTACTGCAAGTCGGTGAAGACCGCATCCCCGACAGTCTGGCCATTTCCGAATTTGCCGCCCGGGCCGTGCCGAACCTTTGGCCAAAGGACGCAGGCGACAGGGCGTGCGCACGCGCGGTTGTTGAAAAAATGCACACCGGGTTTGAGGCCTTGCGCCGTGAGGCACCCATGAACCTGCGCCGCCGCACCACGAATGGTCCGATGCCGGAGGACTGCCTGAAAGATGCCGCCGAGGTCGAAGCCCTGTGGCAAGACTGCCTCTCCCGCCATGATGGACCGTTCCTGTTTGATGACTGGTCCATAGCCGATGCGTTTTATGTGCCTGTTGCGACCCGGTTCGAAAGCTACGGCCTGCCGCGCTCCAGGCGCTCGGACATCTATATTTCAGAACTCATGAGTGATCCGGATTTTCAGGATTGGGAAGCCATGGCCTTTGCTGAAACCCATATTATGCCCAATTTCGATGCTGTGAACGGGTGAGTTATATGAACCTCAAGGACACTATCCGCACCATTCCCGATTTTCCCAAACCGGGGATCATGTTTCGGGACATCACGACCCTGATGGCCAACCACAAGGCATTCCGCGAGGCGGTGATGCGTCTTGCCGCTCCTTACCGCGACAAACACATCGACAGTGTCACCGGGATTGAGGCGCGGGGTTTTGTCTTTTCCGGTGCCGTCGCCCTTGAGTTGGGTGCCAGTCATGTCCCTGTTCGCAAAAAAGGCAAACTGCCCTTTGATACTTATGAGCAGGACTACGAGCTGGAATACGGCACAGGTACGCTGGAAATTCACGCCGATGCCGTTCGTGCACGCGAAAAGGTGTTGTTGATAGACGATCTTATTGCGACAGGCGGTACGGCCGAGGCGGCGATACACCTTCTGCGTCGGGCCGGGTCAGAGGTTGTAGGGGCAGCTTTTGTGATTGATCTGCCGGATCTGGGAGGGCTGGATAAAATTATCCGCTCAGGTGTGCCTGCGACGGCACTCGTTGCGTTCGAGGGGCATTGATTGACCGCTTGTCTACTCCCATCCTGCACGCCAAAAGACCATTGCAGGGGCCGTCATTTCATGTTGGCGTCGCCCGAAATCTCCAATGACGGATGAGCTTGCGTATCCCGGCATCGGGGGCGATCTTTAGGGACGTTTCCCGACATACGCCCAAGCCTTCGTCCCGCTTTTTAAGGTGACCGATACCCGTTCGTAGGCATCCGATTCATAGTCGTCTGCATGGCGGAGTTCGGCTTTTGAAATTTGGTAAACAATGCCGGGAACGAAGTGATGGGGTTCGCCCGTATGACGCAAAACGGGGTGAAACGTCTCGCCGCTTTTGCGCAGAACATCCGCGTCGGTGATTTCGATCCAGTTCTGCTCCCAGCCTGCCAAAACGTCAGCTGTGCCATCAAGTTCGCGTTGAAAGGTCCCGATCTGAACCGGGGTGAGCTGCAATGTTCCATAAGAGAAGAGCTTTTCAGTGCGTGCGTGAGATAAAGGCCTGGATGTCACATCCCGCATCGCAAAATCTCCTTTGCGACCCATGAATCACATATCACGATACAAGGGAGCCGTCAAATTAATAGGTCCTGACCCTGGAGTCTGTTCTTCGGTTCCAGCCGGACCACCTCGTTACAACCAGTGATGGCCCCTCTATGGTGGCCAAGCTGCCCCTTGGCAATGCCGCGATGGAGCCACGCATTGGCATTTTCCGGCTCCAGCCGGATCGCCTCGTCAAGATCGGCGATGGCCTCCTCATGCCGCCCAAGCTGCCCCTTGGCAATGCCGCGATGGACCCACGCACCGGCATTTTCCGACTCCAGCCGGATCGCATCATCATAATCAGTGACGGCTTTTTTACGCTGGCCAAGCAGTCCCCTGAAGACGCCACGATTAAACCACGCATTGGCATTTTCCGGTTCCAGATCGATTACCTTATTAAAATCAGCGATGGCTTCTACATGCTGGCCCAGATTCCTCCTGGCTATGCCGCGGTTGAGCCACGCACTGACATTTTTCGGTGCCAGCCGGATCACCTTGTCAAAATCGGCGATGGCCCCCTTGTGCTGGCCCAGATTCCTCCTGGCTATGCCGCGGTTGAGCCACGCACCGACATTTTCCGGTGCCAGCCGGATCGCCTTGTCAAAGTCAGCGACTGCCTCCTTATGTTGCCCCAGCTTTCTCCTGGAGATGCCGCGGTTGAGCCATGCGTCGGCATTTTCCGGTTCCAGCTCAATCACCTTGTCATAATCAGCGATGGCGTCCTCATACCGCTCAAGCCGCCCTTTGAATACTTTCCTAATCAGTCCCCGGGCCTTATGAAACGAATTTTCTTCTTCCTTTTTCCAAGCCATGTCTCTGCTCTTCCCCGGGAGTCATTCACTCACCTCACGGCGTCGGTTTCCTATCACCCCGCTGCGCCGGTCCCAAGGCGGCACAGGGAGCACTGCCCCTTCAAGTGATTTATGCGAAAACCCTGTATTCGGTGTCCTAACGAGAGTAAAATTCCACAACCAGGTTCGGCTCCATTCGAACCGGGTAAGGCACTTCGCCAAAGCTCGGCGTGCGCACAAGTCTGGCCTTCATGGCCTGAATATCCAGTTCAATATAATCTGGCAATTCGCGCTCCGTACTTTCCAGTGCCTCAAGGACCAAAGCCATGGTGCGTGATTTTTCGCGCACTTCGATGATGTCGCCTGCCTTGCAGCGGCAAGACGGAATGTTTACCCTCCTGCCGTTCACAAGAACGTGGCCGTGATTGACAAACTGGCGGGCTGCAAACACGGTCGGGACAAATTTGGCACGATAGACCAAGGCATCCAGGCGACATTCAAGCAAACCAATCAGGTTCTCGGAGGTGTCACCTCTCATGCGGGCCGCCCACGCATAAACGGCGCGGAACTGTTTTTCGGTGATATTGCCGTAGTAGCCTTTCAGCTTCTGCTTGGCGCGCAGCTGCGTGCCGAAGTCCGAAAGTTTGGCTTTACGGCCCTGCCCATGCTGCCCGGGAGGGTACGGACGCCTGTTGACCGGGGATTTGGGACGACCCCAGATGTTTTCACCCATCCGGCGATCAATTTTATATTTTTCAGAGTGATGTCTTGACATGCGTACCTGTTCCTTGTCTGGCGTGGACCGGTGGCTCTCTGCAGGAGACACGACTGCAACGGCGGCACCGCACCTACCCATTATGACCCGCATTCGGGATTGCGGCCTTTTATGCCTGCACAGATAAATGTCAAGCCAACACCGCATATTTTAACTGGTTCGCGTTCACGTCATGTGGCAAGGGGTCCAGATGACTGTGAACCCGATCCTGGAAGCAAAAAAACGAAGCCAGTCCGGGCTCCTTGCCGGTACAATAGCCTACTTTATCTGGGGAGTGTTTCCCATATATTTCAAGCTGACCGAAGAAATTGCGGCGCTCGAAATACTGGCCCACCGGATTGTCTGGTCCGTGCCGTTCGGATTTCTTATTCTGTTATTCCGTAAACAGATCGCGGAGACGATTCGGGCATTAAAATCCCCCCGAAAGCTCGCGTATCTGATGCTCGCCGCCGTTGCCCTGTCGGCAAATTGGGGTATGTATATTTGGGCTATTCAGCAAAACCAGATATTCCAGGGCAGTCTGGGCTATTATATCAACCCCCTCATGTACGTGTTGGTCGGGGTCGTGTTTTTAGGCGAAAGGCTTGGCCGCCTGCAGGGTTTGGCTGTATTGATGGCTCTGGCGGGCGTCATCGTACTGACGGCGTACGGCGGACGATTTCCGGGAATTGCACTGTTTCTGGCCGTCAGTTTCACCGTATACGGCGTCATTCGTAAACAGGTTGAGGTCGGAGCAATGCCGGGACTGTTCATTGAAACGATCTTTCTGTTTTTGCCCGGTCTGGCCTTTCTGTTCTGGCAGGCGGCTCAGGGGACGCTGGGTTTTACGTCTGCCGTCACGGATATGAGGCTTTTGCTCATCGCTGCCGGACCCATCACCGTCCTGCCGCTCCTCACCTTTGCTCTCGCGGCCCGACGCCTGCGTTTGTCAACCCTCGGGTTTTTGCAATATATAGGGCCGACTTTGCAATTTGCCTGCGGGCTTTATTACGGTGAGGTCTTTACAATCGCTCACGCCTGGTGTTTTGGCTTTATCTGGTTGGCCACAGTTTTGTTGTGCTTCGACGCGTGGCGTAAACGGTCAGGAACCGCTTCGGGGACGACGTGACATGTTAAAAGTTGCAAAATGTCAAATATACCTGATCACGCCGCCGCAGATTCATGATTTGGATATGTTTGCCGACACGCTGGAAAACGCATTGAAGGCGGGTCCCGTTGCCTGCCTGCAAATCCGGTTAAAAAACACAACGGATACCGGACTTCTCCACATTGCCGACAGGCTGAGTCCCACATGCCGCGCGCATGATACCTTGATCCTGATCAATGATCGGCCCGACCTGGCCAAGGTCTGCAGGGCTGACGGGGTCCACATCGGGCAGGGTGACATGGACTGTTTTTCATCACGTAAGCTGTTGGACAAGGGTGCAATCATCGGCGTGACCTGCCATAACTCGCGGGAACTGGCCTTTAAGGCCGCGGGTGCCGGTGCCGACTATGTGGCCTTCGGCGCTTTTTTTGATACGCCGACAAAGTCGCCCGGGACCTGGGCGGATGTGGAGATATTACAATGGTGGAGCGAAACAGTCGAAGTCCCCTGTGTGGCAATCGGCGGTATAACGGTGAAGAACGCAAGGTCCATCATCGAAACCGGGGCGGCTTTCATCGCGGTTTCTTCGGGGGTATGGGCGCACCCGGACGGACCGGGACCAGCCGTCTCACAGTTGCATCAGCTTTGTTTGGAACACTCGCCGTCCTGACCCCGCCGGGTCATGGGACCCCGAACGTGGAAACCCTTGACAGTCCCGATGAAATCCATGTCATGGATCGGGCATTCGAGACTCCTGCCCTTGATTTTTTCACCGACGAAAAATTTGATACGGGTTCAGATCCTGCAGGACAGGATGACTACAATAACGCTGTCGCAGCCTATAAAAGCGGGGAGATACCCACAGCTTTCACCCTGGCCGGGCTGGCCGCTGATGAAGGCCACGCCGAGGCGCAATTCATGGTCGGGCATATTCTGCAAAACGGTCAGGCAGGCACAATAGACTATCACGGTGCGGAAGCCCGTTTTCGGTCCGCCGCTCTGGCGGGAAACACGGATGCCATGATGGCGCTGGGACAAATGTCCGTACGCGAGCAGGGCGGCCTGCAACTCTCCGATGCCCCGGGCTGGTTTTCCATGGCGGCCAACGCGGGCCGCGGCGACGGGATGCGCGCCCTCGGCGAAATGTATATCAAGGGCATAGCCGTAGCTGCCGACCTTGAAAAAGGTCGGAAGTGGCTGCAAAAAGCCGTCGATTTCGGCGATACCATCGCGATTCGGCAACTGGCTGACAGCTACTTCGAAACAGATGCCGGGATCGCCCTGCGCTGGTACAAAAAGGCTGCTGCCCGGGGCGATCAGGAATCCGCCTATATCGCCGCTATCATGCATCAGGAGGATTTCAACATTCATCAGGAGGATTTCAACATTCATCAGGAGGATTTCAACATTCATCCGGACGCGGCCGAGGTGGCGCGGCTTATGCGGATAGCCGCCGAGGCCGGGTACGGGGCAGCACAGACCGATTACGGGTTGCTCGTCTATGAGGGTCGCGGCGTTACGGCCTCAATTGATGAGGCGGCGGCCTGGTTTGAGAAGGCGGCCCTGAACGGAGACAGGGAAGGGCAGTTTTTTTACGCCTTTGTCCTTGCCAAAGGCGAAGGGGTCAAAAGGTCCTACGAAGATGCGTATTACTGGCTCTTGAAAAGCAGCAAAAGCGGCAAAAGCAGTATGGGCGCCTATGACGGGGACCGTCAAACCCTCAAGGAGCGTCTGGAAAAAAATGTGGATCCAGCCATCCTGCAAAGGGCCATAAACAGAATTACAGCCGAAGGGTCGCCCTGAGCCCACGAACGGCACATCACGGCAGGGTTTTTATTATCTCATTCACCCATGCAGGAACGATCTTCCCGGCTTTGCCCAGCCGACTGTTATGGAAGAGATGCGAGCCCCCGGACGACTCAAGATTCAGCTCCAGGGTCTGCTTTCCGAAAGACCGGGCAAGCTGCACGTACCCGGCCGCCGGGTAAACCGCGCCGCTTGTACCAATGGATACGAAAAGGTCGCAACTCAAAATCGCGGCTTCAATTTCGTCCATATGATGGGGAATCTCGCCGAACCAGACGATATCGGGCCGAATACTGCCTGTCCCGCCGCAGTCCCCGCATTTCATCCCCTCATGGGTTGCGCCGCCAAAATCTCTTCGCCTGCCACACAAACAGCATTTTACGGAGTGAAGCCTGCCGTGCATATGCATGACATTTTTCGCTCCGCCCCTTTCATGCAGATTGTCAACATTCTGGGTCACAATGGTCAGTAAACCACCCCGTTCACCGAGTGCGGCTTCAAGCTCCGCCAAGGCTGCGTGGGCCGGGTTGGGGTAGGCGGTTTCGAGTGCCCTGCGTCTCTCGTTGTAAAAGCGATGCACCAAACCGGGATTGACCGCGAAAGCCTGCGGTGTGGCAACATCTTCAATGTTATGTTGCTCCCACAACCCGCCGTTATCACGAAATGTATTGATGCCGCTCTCGGCGGAAATACCGGCCCCGGTCAAAACAACAATATTTTTGATTTTTGCCATGGCGTACCCTAACAACACCGCATGCGAACACCCAGGGTTCTTTTCGTATGTCTGGGCAACATCTGCCGCTCTCCAACGGCCGAAGCCGTATTCAGAAAACGGGCCGCGGATGCATCTCTGGACGTTGAAACCGACAGTGCCGGTACGAGCGGATGTCATGCAGGTGAACCGCCCGACCCGCGGTCAATACGCGCAGGCAAAAAACGCGGTTACAATTTTTACAATATCAAATCCCGTATGATTACCGAAGCGGATTTTCACTATTTTGATCATATTCTGGCCATGGATATGGACAATTTTCGCAAGCTCTCCTCCCTGTGCCCGCACGAACATATGTCCAGGTTGCGGTTGTTTGCGGATTTTGCGAAAGACGCGAGAATCCGCGAAATCCCCGATCCCTACTACGCCGGGACAGAAAAATTTGAATCTGTACTGGATTTATGCGAAAAAGCCGGCGATGGGTTGATTGCCTTGCTAAAAAACAATCAGAACATGCAGACAGAACCGGGAACACAATCTATTCCATGAACATTATTCGTACACAGAAAGTCCTTGAAGGCTTCTGCACTGCAGCTGCATCCCGAGCCTTTCTTTGCGCTGATACGGAATTCATACACGAGAAAACATTCTTTGCGCGTCTTTGTCTCATACAGGCCGCAACGCCGGAGACCGAGGTCATCATCGATCCACTGCAGACCGGGCTTGATCTGGTACCGTTTCTTGAGCTCCTGTCCAATCCCGGTGTGGTCAAAGTCATGCACGCCGCGCGGCAGGATATGGGCATCTTCTACCAGATTAACGGAAAAGTCCCCGCCCCGCTTTTTGACACGCAGGTCGCAGCTATGGCCCTCGGTTATGGCCCCTCTACCGGCTACGCAACCCTGGTCAAGGGACGGCTTAAACGTGATCTCGACAAAAACGCGCGTCTCACCGACTGGGCGCACCGTCCCCTGTCCCGGGAACAACTCTCTTACGCGCTGGGGGACGTGACCCATCTGCGCGACATGTACCCGGACATGCGGGCCGAGCTTGAAAACCGTGGTCGGCTTCAGTGGGTCATGGAAGAAATGGGACCCATGCTGGACCCGAAATTGTATGAAAACGTCCCGGAAAGAGCTTGGGAGGGCTTGCGTTTGCGCAGTTCCAAGCGCCCATATCTGGCTGCACTCAAGGCCGCCGCCGCCTGGCGAGAGCGCAGAGCAATTGAGAAAGATGTACCGCGCCGCCATATTCTCGGGGACGATGCCCTGCATGTTATCGCCACACAGCAGCCCGGAGACCTGTCGACTCTCGCCAGGGCGCGCGGCGTTCCGGATAGGCTGAAGCGGTCCCGGGCCGCCGGGCAGCTTGTACAGGATATTCGGGCTGCGCTGGAAAATATCGACGGCTATGCGCCGGAAGTCCCCGCGCACAGGCAGATGCCGCCCAATCTGGGGCCCCTGGTGGAGATGTTGCGTACATTACTGCGGCTGCGGACAGAATATCAGGACATTGCCCCGCTCATGGTCGCTTCAGCCAGGGATATCGAACAGATCGCCGCCTTCGGCGACGAGGCGGATGTCCCGGCGCTTCGGGGCTGGCGACGTGAAGTCTTCGGCGAAGATGCGCTGGCCCTTTTAAAGGGGCAAATCGCCATGCGACTGGAAAACGGTGAAGTGGTCGCCGAGCGTATCAGCTCATGACATCGCCGGATTGTGCATTGGCGATCCATTGAGTCTTATCCCCCCGCCGGTTCCCCCAAACCGGCGACGGGCGCCGAGATAGTCACCGGAGCGCATTTCAATCAGGCGGCTGACAGTGCGTTGAAATTCGAATGCGCCTGTGCCGTCCACATAAAGCTCTTCCGGCTGAACGGCTGCACTCATGACCAGCTTGGTGCGCGTCTCATAAAGCGCATCGACAAGTGTGGCAAAACGCTTGGCTTCATTGCGCATGGCCGGGTCCATTTGAGGGACATTTTCAAGAACAAGCGTCTGAAATGCCTGCGCCACACGCAGATAATCTGCGGGCCCCAAAGACCGCCTGCACAGCCGGTCAAAACTCGTTCGGGCCACTCCGGCCGCCGTATTTTCCAAGGTTAAGGCCCGGCCCTGCACCATCAGGGTCGTCGATCTGGCAACAGCCTGCCCGGTCAGCCGCTGCCACGCCCCTTCAATGCCCAGATCAGCCCCTCCGCCTAGGGGCGTGTAATAGACCGGGGCGGCTTTCAGCTGACGCAGGCGGTGGTCTGTTGCCCCGGCAAATTCATGAATCATCATGTGCGCACGCATCAAATCAATGAAAGGGAGGAAAAGCTGTCGGTTAAGACCGTTATAGTATAAATCCTCCGGCCTGCGGTTCGATGTGGCCACGACCACGACGCCGCGATTCCAAAGCGCCGTGAACAGGCGCGACAATATCATCGCATCAGCAATATCGGTAACGTGAAACTCATCGAAACAAAGCAATTTTGCCGATGAGGCTATGGCTTTGGCCGTCGGGGTAATCGGATCATCACCGGCCTGCCGGATATAATGCTCAGAGCGGCGGCGCTCACCCTCGCTCATGTCACGCCAGGCTCTGATTCTCTCATGCACATCCAGCATGAAGGCATGAAAGTGCACACGTTGCCTGGACGCGATCTCTACCCGGTCGTGGAACCAGTCCATCAACATGGATTTGCCGCGGCCTACACCGCCCCAGAGGTAGAGCCCTTTCGGGCTGTCCCTGCGGCGGCCGAACAGACCGCGTTGTTGCGTTTTGACTAGCCGTTCAAGCAAATCATCAAGTGCTGCGGCAGCATCAATCTGGGCTGCGTCTTCATGGAGTTCACCCTGCCGGATGCAGCGCCTGAGTTCCGATTGTATGGGACCGGGGTCCGACATCTATCCGCTCTGTCAATCCAGTTGCACGATGGCAAGAGCCAGCAACAGAAATGATCCGCCCGATATGATCGCGAACAGCACGGGTCGCTTGATCGGGGGCTTCCTGTCCGGTTCGGTCATGCCCGGAGGGTATGCAAACTTTTCACACGGGTCAAGGGGCACAAAAATTTCACGCATTGCATATTTTCACGCATTACATATTTATGTTACCCGCACCATCGGCTAACGTCGTATCCTTGATTATGGGTCGTGGGGGCCACGCAGGAGCCAGCGAGTATTTTCATGGATCAAATGTCTCAATCACTGACGGATCATCTTGACCCGTCGCTGCAATTTCTCGTCGCGCCGATTATCGCGTTGGTCATTTTCATTATCGGCTGGGTGGTTGCTGTTATCGCTCGCACGCTCGTTTCCGGGGCCATTAACCGGACAGGGATCGGCCGGAAAGCCCAGTCCACAGGCGGCAATATCGGTAAATCCATCGGCAAGGCCCTGTTTTGGATTATCATGCTGGTGGTTGTGCTTCTGGCGCTTGGTCAGTTTGAACGCCTCAAGGAACCGCTTGAACCTCTTTACGGTATGATGGACGGTGTTCTTGGCGCCGGGGGGAACATTATCGGTGCGGTTCTGTTCCTTGTTGTTGGCGGTCTTGTTGCCCGCGTCAGCAAAGAAGCGGCTCAAAGCACGCTGGAGGCGGTTCAAGTCAATAATTTTGCCTCGAAAGTCGGCCTGACCGACGAAACATCCGGGTCAAACATACCCCAGGCGTTAGGGGGACTGGTCTTTGCTATCGTACTCACCCTGTTTGCCATTGCGGCAATTTCGACACTCGGAATTGAAGCTATCTCCGAGCCTGTGAGTCGCATGCTCGGCACCATCCTGCAGTACATTTGGCCGATAATCGGTTCCGCAATCGTTCTGGCTATTTCGGTGTGGATAGGGCGCTTCGTGCGAACACTGGCCATAAACACCCTGCCGGCACTCGGTGTGGACAGTTCACTGGAGACCATCACGTCGTTGAATGCCGGCAGGGAAAACGGCATGAAACCTTCCGTGCTGATTGGTACGATTGGGATGATCGGCGTTGTGCTGATGGGACTGTCCGCCGCCATGGATATTCTCAACATCGAAGTCCTGACCAATGTGTTCAATACACTCCTCGAAGTCGGTGGTCGTGCGGTTTTGGCCGTTCTTATCATCGGGACCGGTTTCTTCATCGCCACCTTCGTCGCGCGTATGGCCTCACAGGCCGGAGGGCACCTCGCCGGTAACATCGTGAAATATGCCACGATTGTCCTGTTCACCTTTATGGGGTTGGAGACGCTTCGGCTCGGTGAAGGGATTGTGGATATTGCTTTCCGTTACTCTGTCATGGCCGCTGCTGTGGCGGCCGGTGTCGGCGGTGCCATTGCCTTCGGTCTGGGCGGGCGCGAATGGGCCGGCAAGAAACTGCAGGAATGGTTCCCAGCGAAGTCCACGCAGACAACCCGGAAATAAACTGCATAAAGCCTGACATGACGCGCCCCGCGCGGGCAGCCTTTTTTGTACAAAACCGGCGACAAACGGCGCAGTCGCGCTGTTTGCGTTCGCCGCATGTTGAGGCCAAGTGTGTCCCGTCCCTCCAGCGCAGACCGTTTTTAATGACACAAATAATGCCCGACGTCACTTTGCAGTCAAAGACTGTTGCGAATTTATCCGGATTCGCCGAGACTCTGGGATTTTCGCCGTTTTCGGCCCGGCGACCGGGTGTCTGGTGCTGACGCGTGCACTTTCCGCTCTGACATTTGCGGTATCAGACAACTGTGGACAGACTCCCCCTCACGCAGCCACATCGCCGGATTTAAAGCCCTGTCGGGCAAGCGCCACGCGGTTCGTTTTACTGGAAACAGGCCTTGTCCGCCAGAACACGCACCGCCGTGCATCCCTTGAGCAGGTACGGCAGATGGGGCGCTTCAACTGCGTTCGCGGGACGGACAAGCACAACCTCCACATAGCCATAGCCATCCCTGCGCCAAAAGCCCTTGTGGCCGAAGTACAAGTTGCGGCCCTTCTTCAACCAGCGCCCATCAGGGTCCGCCCAAAGGCACTCCGTCACCACACCGCCGCATGCTCCACTTTCAGCCCGTGCGCGCTCAACTGACGGTTGACCTCATTCAGGACAGCCTCAAACAACCCCAACCTTGCGCAGCACGTCGTCCGACGCAACACGCTCCAGAAGCAAACCCATAAAGAGGTCCATACAAGCCCACAATTAAATGTTATTTTGAAGCGAGTCATGCTTCATTAAACAAGAACAGAAAATCCCCAAAACCCGCGATTTCGCAACAGTCTTATACCATAGTATAAAGGAACCCATTAAATTAATAGGTCCTGACCTTGGCATTCGGCGCTTTTTTCAAAACCGTGCCTTCTCCGGATACCTTGCCGTTTTGTGACTCCGCATGGGTACTACCACCTGCTCGACGAATTTTTCCGGTCCTCTATACATTCCCGCATAAACCGACTCTTCTTGACGGTCACTCTAATGTGAAACGACTGATCTTTCCAGTTCTGCTTGCAGTATTTGCGGTCCTCAAGCGTTCCTTGACCACTCAGCCATATCATTGCTAACAGGAACAACACCACAGAGGTTAAGACGCCAAGAAGCAGAGTGGAACTAATGCGGTTCGCTCTGGACTTCCGCCGTCGCTCGGCCCCATCAAGAAGCTGTCTTATGCGCTGCAGGTCTTCGGTCATCATTGTGCCCCGGTAAATCCCTGTCCCGATAGAATAACCCCGGCAATCTCAGCGACCGCCTATTCGATGCCCCCAATCTTCTCGGCGATAAACTTTGCGGATAGGGTGCTCCTTATCGCCTCCTTCAGATCTTCCATCCTACCGATGCCTATGTGAGGGGCGCCCGCGCCTTCACCCGGAACGACACTGAACTTGCCCCCGTTTATCGCGATGCCGATATGCACACCTTTTTTTCGCCAACACTTCGTAAACGGTGATGGTGCCAATTTTTTTGGTGTCGATTTCCCCGACCTTTGAGTATTTAACATTGATCACTGCCTGGCTTGATTCTCCTGTTGATAAACACTACTTATCCTACCCCGCACTTTTGCAGTAGCCTTTTTTATATCACCTGGTGTATTTTACTTGCCTGTTCGGGACCTATCATTTTTCCTCCGGCCTCGTAGATTGGGACGGTTGTCTGTGGTCGCCCGGGATATAAGGGTGCGTCGGCTTCCGGCCAGAGGTCTTGGCATGTTTGAGTAGTGCAGGGAGCAGAAGACTTTGGTGAATGGAAGACTTTACGATTTTATCGCGCTGTTCCTGGCGTCAGGGATGCTGACCGGGCTGGTCGGTTGTGCCAACTACGGAAGCGGGGGCGGACAAGTCCCGGACAGCTCGCACTACGCCTCCGGGGTGAACGCGGCGAATCGCGCCCGAACGGACGTGCTGGACGCGCTACTGGAAGGACGACCCGGGCTCAGCCCTGAACTCAGCGGCCTCCAACTGGCTGTGATGAAGCAGGGTGAGGTTATCTTTTCTTATGCAAAAGATCGCGTGGGAAGCCACAATGAATCGACTTTTCCGCCTTTTGAGTCCCGTAGTAAGGTGCGCGTAGCCTCGATTTCGAAACTCGCCGTATCAATCGGGATAATGCGACTGGTGGAGCGCGGACAAATCGACCTGGATGCCGATGTTTCGCAATATCTTGGTTTTGAGCTTGAAAATCCCAACTTTCCTAGCGAGGCGATTACGGTCCGTCAGCTTCTGTCCCATACATCGTCGATCCGCGACAGCGGCCATTACTGGTTGACAGTCGGGGAAACTTTTACGGATTTCTTCGTTGCCGGAGGGCGCTATTACGACAATGCACGGCATTTTGCTGATGGAGAGGGCCAACAGCCCGGCGCGTTTTTTACCTACTCCAACCTCAACTTCGGGATTGCCGCCGGTATCATCGAGCGTGTGTCCGGCCAGAGGTTTGACACCTATATGGAAGAAACCGTGTTCAGGCCGCTCGGCCTCAAGGTAGGCTTCTCCCCGTGTTCCATCACCCGCATCGCTCCGGATCTGCTCGCCCCGACATATCGACGAAACAATGAACAGGGGGAATGGATCCCGGACGGTCCCTGGCGTGCCCAAGTGGACGGGCGGACAATCGCCTGTCACGTTGGAATGGCACCATTTGATCGCGAACAATCGCCTCCGGACCGGTACCTTGATAACTATGTGCCTGCCGATAATCCCACTTTCTTTTCACCTCAGGGAGGGCTTAGAGCCTCGGCCGAAGATTTGGCTGTATTGATGAAACTCATGCTGGGAAAGGGACGTGTTGGAGACGTGCAGGTGCTTCGCCCCGAAACCGTGGAAGACATGTTGATGCCGGTTTGGACCTACGATGCCGAAGCTATAAATGGTATTACTGACGAGGTTGAAATACCCGGCAGCCCGAATGCCGGATTGATGACATCGTACGGTTTGTCAGTACATCTCATTGATCTTCAAGCGTGGGGGCTGTCTGAAAACAGGCGGGTTTTGGCGGGACACTTGGGTGAGGCTTACGGACTCCTCGGACAATTCTGGTTTGACCCCCGGACTGGCGATGGATTTATTGCGCTAATCACAGGCACAGGGGACGACCCGGCGTCATTTGCGCCGGGTTCCAGCCCGCTATATTATGTCCAGGAGGAAATGTTGCGGTGGTGGTTGGAGAATTTTTAGGATAATCCCATGCAGTCAGGCTCCGTCACAGTCCCGCACAATGGGTGGCAATTCCGAAATCTGCAGGTTCTGCGTTGGAACATGAGTATGGTGAAGTATATCGGGATTCGGTTCGCTGGAGTACTGGCCGTATTCCTGTCGGCCGTGCTTGTCTCCTGCGCAACGTCAAACCCCCGATCCCCTGCACAGGACGGTCTCACCGGGTCCGGGATTGACGCTCTGGTTGCATCGGTCATGAAGGACTACAATGTTGCAGGCATGGCCGTGGCCGTTGTGAAGGATGGCACTGTCATTCATGAAAAAGGATATGGATTTAGAGATATAAACGGGCCGGAGCGTATTTCACCCACAACGATTTTCAAGATTGCATCAAATTCAAAAGCTTTCACAACTGCAGCCATAGCCCGGCTCGTTGATGACGGGTTATTGAGCTGGGACGACGCTGTTGTGGATATTCTTCCGGAATTCAAAATGTACGACCCCTATGTCACCCGGGAATTTACCGTTCGGGATCTCCTGACCCACAGAAGCGGCCTGGGCACAGGATCGGGGGATCTTATGTTGTGGCCGGAGCCCAACCAGTTTACGCGCACTGACATAATCCGGGCTCAACGCCATTTCAAACCCGCGACCAGTTTCCGATCTGCATATTCTTATGATAACACATTATATGTCGTCGCGGGAGAAATCGTCTCAAAGATTTCGAGCCTTTCTTTTGAAGAATACGTTGATAGCAAAATTATGGAACCGATCGGACTGGAAACCTGCTTTGCCGGACAGGTTCCGGACTCGGTGCTGGCCAACGCTGCAAAACCTCACTCCCTGGCAGATAGTGGATTGTATATCGTAGATCGAGGCATCATAAACAATGAACCGGTCACATCGGTGGCGGCCGGGGGAATTCGGTGTAGCCTGCACGACATGATCGACTGGGTTCAAACACATATGGCAGGCGGGATTGCCCCGAATGGCGCTCGTATTTTTTCATCCGCGCAATCACAAGAAATGTGGCGGCCCCATACGCTCATTCCCCTGACTGATCGGCGGCGGGAGATGGACTCCAGCAATTTTTACGCCTATGCGCTCGGCTGGAGAGTAGCGGATACACATGGTCACTTCAAGGTCTCCCATACCGGTGCGCTGGCCGGGTTTCGCTCCGTTGTCGAAATAATTCCAAGCCTGGATTTAGCCGTCATCGTTTTACTCAATACCGGAAATTCAGATGCCCGTCGTGCTGTCGCGACAACGATCCTGCAATCCTACATGGATATTGCGCAGCAGGACTGGGTAAGTTTGTTAAAGCCGGACAGAACTGAGCCGGATGAACAATCAGGTGTCGGGAGCGCAAATATCGTGCCGGGCCGCGTCGACTTTTCCCGCGACCATTATGCGGGTACTTATTCAGACCCGTGGTTCGGAGAGGTTGATATTTCTGTGAACCGGGACACAGGTGCGCTTGATATTGTATCCAGGAAGTCCCCAAAACTGGACGGTGTTCTCATTCCCCTCCGGGACAATATGTTTGCCGTGTATTGGCATGATCGGTCGTTGGAAGGTGACGCTTTCATTCATTTTGAGCTCGACCCGGATAACCGGGTCACAGGTGCACGGATGGCGCGGATGTATCCTGACCAAGATACCAGCTTCAACTATCAGGATCTGAATTTCATGAAAATTGATAAACGCGACTGACACCCCACACCTGCGCGAGGCTCCCTGATTACAGGAACAGACCGCAGATTCACAGTTTCGGGGCAAATCGGTTCAAAATTGGAGCCATTGATGCCGCGCCCTACAAAAATTCACATTGATCGCAGAGCGCTTGGGCATAACTTTGCGCTTGCAAAGGGTCTGGCTGGGTGTGCCCGCGTTTTGGCCGTCATAAAGGCCAATGCCCACGGTCATGATGCGTTGCGTGTTGCTGATACACTCGACGCGGCTGACGGGTTTGCCGTCGCGATTCCGGATGAGGCCATTCAACTGCGCGAGGCCGGTATTATCAAACCGGTTATCGTCCTGGAAGGCCCTTTCCTAGCCGAAGAACTTGCAACTCTGATAAACTTGGGCATCACGCCAGTGCTGCATGCCGAACACCAGATCGAGTGGCTAAGGCTGTGCAGAACATCGCAGCCCGCACACTGCCAACGACATAACAAACTGCTGCAGAGCGCTCACAATGGTAAAAAGCATCACCCTCATGACATATTTGGACACATCAATTAACGATTGATTGTGAGTGATTTTTCAGTTCAGGGAGTTGGTTGCGCGCCCTGTGTGGCGCCCATTTGGGGCGTTCTAGTGGCATTTGGGGCTGGTAATCCGGATTTCAGGCGCACTCCACCCGCTGTGTCTCATGGTAAATCAGGCGTCGTATGTTACAGGCAATGTTGGTCATGCCGATTTTGATTGTAGCTCGGGCCAGACCAATGGTCCTGATCCTCAGACCCATGCGGTGTTTCTGATCGGCAAAGGTCTACATAATCATCCGGGATGGGACACGTATGTCCATGACGCCGTCGTACGGCCCGCCCCGATTGCGAGGGGACTAAAACCGCACACATCCCGAATTCAGTGAGCTTCCCCAACCTCGGGTCTCTGGAATACTCGTCAACCGCTGCCGTTCGTCGAGATCAACGAAACTATTCCACCACTGGGTAGAAGGGATGCCCCCAATCCTTCTGCGGGTCATCCATCATCAAGTCGATGAAGACAGGTATCAGAAAGGTGAGTATCGCGGCCCCATCGCGCACTTGTGCACGGTTGGAGTCACTGTCCCACGTCAGGCCGCCATGGATCAGCCGGTTTCGCAGAACGTAGAGACGATCAAAAACGAATCCAAGGACTTTGGGGGTATCACTCTTCTGGAAGGCTCTTAAAAACGAGCGCCGGGAGCCCCTAAACCACCTTTCCCAGTCGGCATAACCGTCAACTCCCATGTAATGTTGCCAGTACGGACCATAAACGGAACGTTCCCGCATGAGCGTCCGGATTGGACCCGAAAATTTATGCCACAACGCATTGTATATGCGGCGTTCCCGGTCCTCTGCGACCAGCTTGCGAAAGTAGGTCTGAAAGGCTCTCCGTTCAGCAGAATGCTTACCGGCCCCTGCAAATTGGGGTTTGTGCTCATCCACATAGGCTGCATTAAAGGCGATCCACAGGAACACCAAACGTGCGTAGTGATCATTGTCGTCACAGGTCTCGGCCCGGCCAATCCAGCTGATTGAGCGGCGCATGCGCAAATTCATGATCTCGGGGACATCCGGACGGATGGCACGCCACCTCTTCTTCAAGGCATTGTATGTGGGGCTGTCGGGCATCCAATTCTCCACCTCAAATACTCTTTATGACATCGTAAGGTCAACACTCGCAGCGCGTTAGGCCATGGGGCCGGAGGCGTACCGTGTTGACGGAAAATTCATGTGAAAGACTGTTGCAAATTTATCCGGATTCGCCAGGACTTTGGTATTCTCGCCGTTTTCGGGCCCGGCGCGCCGGTGCCCGGTGCTGACGCGTGCACTTTCCGCTCTGACATTGGCGGTATCAGACAATTTTGGACAGACTCCCCCTCACGCAGCCACCAAGTCAATGCGGTTGGCCGCCTTGAGCAGGTTCATCGCCACCGCTTTGAGGGTCAACTCCGCCCCGACTTTCTCCCGCGTGATGTAGCGGGCACGCCCCCCATGGAAGAGACNNNCTTGAGCGTTCCAAAACTTTGCTCAATGACCCAGCGTTGCTTCGCCACAAGCCGGTTGAATCTCTTCTGCCGGGCGCTCAGCGGATGGTTCCGTCCCGCCCGGAACATAATCGCCGGATTTCAAGCCCTGTCGGGCGAGCACCGCGCGGTTCGTCGTACTGGAACAGGCCTTGTCCGCCAGAACACGCACCGCCAATCAATCAATGCCCCAACCTTGCACAGCACATTGTCCGATGCAATGCGCCCCGGGAGCGAACCCACAAAAAAGTCCATGCAAGCCTCCCATCCAAACCCATTTCCGAAGCCAGTCGTACATCATGAGGCGGGAATAAAAAATCCCCAACATACGCGACTTCGCAACAGTCTTTGTGATATTCAAACGGCTACTACAGTCTCCTGGCATTTTTGATTTGCGAGTAAGCTGCATTAATGATCGCCGTTTTTTCACTGGCAATGCCGATCATTTCCCTGGGCAGTCCGCGGGCCAGTAACCGGTCGGGGTGATTGGCCGCAACCATACGCCGATAAGCTGTTTTGAGGTCTTCATCCGGTGTGTCCGCATACACGCCTAAAATGAGGTAGGGATCAGATGCGGGCCCCCCCATATGACCGAGGCGGATGCGTTCAAATTCCCGGTCGGAAAATCCGAATACACGGGAGACGGACTGCAGATAGTCCATTTCGTCCTCCGTGACTACACCGTCAGCCAGAGCAATATGGAACAGACCGTCCATGACGTCTTCAAGTGCCGCAGGCTGTGCCCGGAATTTTCTGGCCACAATAGCTGCATAACTGTCCCATCCCAAGGTTGTCTGCCGCGCCAAATCGAAAAACCGGCCTATCTGCAATTCATCTGCCATGTCCGTGCGAAAAACACGTTTGAACGCGACAATTTCCTCACCTTGTACCAGTCCGTCTGCCTTGGCCATTTTTGCTCCAAGCGCAATCAGCGCAGCGGTGACACCGCTCGGGTCAATCCGGCACGGGCGGCCATCCTTATCCGGTAAGGCGGGTGGGCCAAACAGGTTTGCAGCCGCCGTCCATATGCGTGACCAGAAATTCATGCCAACCTGTTATCATGAGCCCCGGACTTGTCCAGTGGCCGACGTATCCTATCGGCTTTCACATGCTCATCCCGCACTACCGTGCCCCGCCTTGTGCCAAGTTAGCTGTCCCATCCCGCATGCTAATCAGACTTCATGGCCAGGCAACGACGACACCAAAGGTGCGGGCGGCCATTCAGGCAAGCCCCGAGTAAAAGGCATGGGAAGCCCGCCCGGGTTCTGGCAGAGCGCCATGGTACCACAGAACAGACCGTCTGGAAGTGGCGAAAGCGCGATGGGGTTGAGGATTACAGCCACAGACCGCACCGTCTGCAAACCACGCTGACACCCGCTCAGGAAGCCGTTGCCATGGCCCTGCGCAGAACACTGTTGATATCTCTTGATGACCTTGTGGCTGTGGTGCAGGAATTCCTGAACCCAATAAACGTCTCGCGCTCCGGCCCTGGACCGGTGCCTGCGGACGGCTTCGGGGTGGGCAATCTGCGGGAACCCAAAGCAAACTCACCCATGCCCAAGCACAGCGGCTTCAAGGCCTACCAACCCGGATACCTCCATATGGACATGAAATATCTGCCCCAAATGGCAGATCAAGGCCGGTGTCTCTACTTCTTTGTGGCAATAGACCGGGCCACCCGCCGGGTCTTTATCCGCGTCTTCAATGCAAAGACTGCAGCCAATGCCTGGCGCTTCCTGCGCGACCTGGAACGGGCTTGCCCCATCCGTATCCGCACTATCCTCACAGACAACGGCAAAGCGTTCACAGATCGCCTTTTCGGCCTCCCACCGGTGAGTATCAATTCTATCAGCTCTGTGCAGCCCTCGACATTGAGCACTGCCTCACACCACCAAAGTCTCCCCGGACAAATGGCAGGGGTGAGGCTTCAACGGTCGTATCGGGGATGTGCTCCAAAGCCATCACTTCCGATCCGGTGAGGAGATGGAGGCAACGCTCCGACGCTGTGTCCGGCTATACAACCGGCAGCTTCCCCAATCAGCCTTGGGAAACAAACCCCCTTGCAGGCCATGAAAGAATGGTACAGAACAAACCCGCAGCTGTTCATAAAAAAGCCATACTACCTCACGGGATGGGACAGAGTGCAGGAACCGCGACATACTCCAGGTTCTGGACGAAGCGCGGAATGAGCAATGCGAGCGGACTCACCCCGCCATCATCTTGTCCTGGCCGCATCCCGGTATCGGTTTGTGACAGGATAGCGTCTGTCACGACCGAAATTCCGGGTACCGATTTTCGCCCCGGGCGGTGCCTGGCGGCGTTTATACTCGGCAATGTAGAGCAAATGCTGGATACGACGGACGAGCGCTTCGTCATGGCCGCGGGCGATAATGGTCTCCAGCGGCTCTTCCCTTTCAATCAGGCCGAGAAGTATATCATCGAGTCTGTCATATTCCGGCAGGCTGTCGCTGTCCTTCTGGTTATCACGCAATTCCGCAGAGGGTGGTTTGGTGATGATATTGTCAGGGATGGGGTTGTCGACGCCCAGGAGGTCTTCGGGATTATGTGCATTACGCCAGTGCGCCAGTTCAAACACTTCGGTTTTATACACATCCTGGAGCGGGTTATAGCCGCCGCACATATCTCCGTAAAGTGTGGTATATCCCGTCGCCATCTCGGATTTGTTGCCTGTCGTGATCAGCATGGGCCCGAATTTATTGGACAGGGCCATGAGGCTGAGTGCGCGAATACGTGACTGGATGTTTTCTTCCGTCATGTCGGGTTCGGTACCCTCGAAATGGGGTTTGAGCATTTTCATGAAAGCATCAAAAGCAGGTTCGACAGGGATAACATCGTAGCGCACACCAAGCCGTCCTGCTATGTCCCCGGCATCCCCCAAGCTGTCGCCGGATGTGTACAGCGAGGGCATCATCACACACCAGACCGCCTCCGCACCCAAAGCATCTGCGGCAATTGTGGCCACCATGGCGGAGTCGATACCGCCGGACAGGCCCAGAATAACCTGTTTGAACCCGTTTTTGCGCACATAGTCGCCCAGGCCGAGACATATGGCGCGCCAGTCGGCTTCCAACCCGCCCAGCGGGTCATAACAGGCGGCTCCGGTGCATTGCCACACGGCGGACTGCTTGTGCCAACGTGACACATCGTAATCCTCCACGAATGAGCGGAGCGACTGCACAATATCGCCGTCGCGATTCATAGCGAAACTGGAGCCGTCAAAGACCAGTTCATCCTGACCGCCAACCTGATTAACATAGATTAGCGGCAGTCCCTCATTGTGGACTTTTGCGCCGATGGTCGTTACGCGCTCGGACAGCACCGTGCGCCGCCAGGGCGAACCATTCGGCGAGATGAGGAGTTCCGCTCCACCATCCGCAAGATGACCAGCCACGTCCGGCTGCCACAAATCCTCGCATATGGGCAGACCGATTTTTACTCCCCTGTAATCCACGGGTTCCGGTAATGGCCCACGGGCAAATACCCGCGCTTCATCAAACACGCCGTAATTGGGCAGATGATACTTGTAACGCACATCTGTGATCTGTCCGTCCTGCATAAACAGGGCGGTATTATACAGCAGCCCGCCCTCACGCCAGGGCAGGTTGAAGACAACCGCCGGACCATCTCCGGTCAATTTGGCAAAGTGTTCGGCGCATTTGCGACAATCCTCGACTACGGCGGTTTTCAACACCAAATCTTCGGCCGGGTAGCCGATGATGAACTGTTCCGGCAAAACAAGGATATCCGCCGCGTCGGACCTAGCGCGTCGGAACGCCGTTGTGGCCTTGGTGAGATTCCCATCCAGATCACCTACGATCGGGTTCAACTGCGCGGAGGCGATGCGTAATGTATCAATCATGTTTGCGCTCCGGTTGTGTTAATCCGCAGAGGTAAAACAGAGTCACCAGCGCAACGCAATCGCGACTATGCCGACAGGGATATTTTACCCGGCCGGGTTTGAAGTTTCGGGTTTTGGTTCATCCGTCACTGATCCATATTTGCCAACTGCCCGGACAGGCTCCTGAACATTTCGATAGTGAGATTCCTGGAGTGATCAAAACCCTCGATAGGCTCTGCGAATTTGTGGTGGGTCGCGTTTTTGGCGATAACGATACCAAGCCGTGGATTGACATATACATACTGACCGTACATGCCGACGGCGAAGACATCGCCCCGATGAATGCCCTCCTGTGGCATGGGGACCCACCACTGGTAGCCATACCCCATGTCCGATTCGGCCATGGTTGGTGCGGTATGTTGTGTGGACTCGGCGACCCAGTTCGACGGGATGATCTGCTCACCCCGCCATTGGCCGTTTTGCAGAAACAGCTGCCCGAATTTGGCGTAGTCGCGTGTGCGCAGGTTCAGCCCACCCAGGGCAAGGGCTACGTTTTTGCCGTCTGTCAAATAATAGGGCGCACGACCGAAACCGAGATTACTGCCGTAGGTTTCATAAAACAGCTGATGCAGGCTTTTTCCCGTTGCCCGACGCAGAGCCATCGCTGCCACGTGCGTGTCCATGGACACATATTTCCAGACTACACCGGGTTCATGTTCCCTGCCCTCTATTGAGGTTGCGAATTTGTCCAGGCTTTGCCCAAGACCCAGGATACGGCCGATTTTAATAATATCGGATTCCGGATCCATATAATCCTCACTGAACCTGACACCGCTAGCCATATTCAGCAGGTTGCGCAGGGTGACGCCTTCGTAGGCTGTACCCGTCATTTCGGGTACATAGATTTCGACTGTGTCATTCAGGTTCCCGATGGCACCGGATTCCAGAACCGGTCCATAAAGCCCCGACACGAAAGATTTAGCCACAGACCAGCTGATGCGCAGATCGTCCCTGTCTGTACCGTGATAGTAACTTTCATGGATCAGCGTCCCGCCACGGATGATGACGAGGGCGGTTGTCTGAAGCGTTTCGAGAAGTTCAGCCAGATTGCGCTCACGACCGGCAACCGTGACGGTTGTCGGCAATGGTTGAATGTCCTCGGGCCAGACATGGGGTGTATCGCCAATCTCCAAGTATTGATGCAGGAACATCCTGTCCATATGGGAAAAGTTTTCGACGATTTTATCCGCGTCAAAAACGGTTTCAACTGCGCGCAATCGCTGGAAAGTTGACCAGTTGATCACCACGGCGAGAACCGCCAGAATTGCCAAAACTATGACCGTGCGCAAAATCCATTTCATCATCTGTCCACCTCAACCGCGACCTGAACCGCTTTTAAGCCATCTTCGCCGGTTATGAAAGGGTCCCGCCTTTCACGAATTGCCCTTACGAATTCAGCCGTGCCTGACGCCACACTATCCCCGGCTTGGGGGTCATCGGCGAAGTTTCTGTTCAGATCAAAAGGTGTGTCGTGGCACAGTGTCCTGGCACCGAAATCGACCCTGACCGTCCCGCCTGCATAGGTTAATTCCATGGTGCGTTCGAGACTGTCTCCTACGCGGCTGGCTTCCAGCCGTGCCGTGCCGTGGGTGAATGTCAGCTGCGCCAGACTGATGTCCGGGTTATCGGAATGGACGTGCCTGGTTTCGCCCCTGATGTCCCGGGGCATGGCTCGCATCAGCCAAAGCACCATGTCAATGTCGTGGCTCATCAAATCAAACGTGACAGAAGTATCCGTACCGCGCGGCCCGAATTTGCCTACGCGCCGGGCTACGATGTGTATCGGCGTTTCAGGCACGCGGTCAAGCCCGATCTCCCGCAAGACAAAGCGCTCCTGGTGACCGACCTGCATGACCAGATTTTTTCGCCGCGCGAGTGTGACTAAAACCTGTGCATCCTCAACTGTTGTGGCCAAGGGTTTTTCAATCAGAACATGACACCTGTGCTGCAACGCCTCTGTCGCATGTTCGGCGTGAAAGGTTGCCGGACAGGCAATTACCATGGCATCACTTTGACCCAGCAGGGTTTCGGTTTGTGTATGTGTTTCTGTATTGAATTCCCGTGCAATTTTATCCGCGCGTGCTGTGTCGGGATCGTAAATCCCGATGAAATCCACATCGTCGCGGGCGGCAAGTTTGGCACTGTGAAAACGTCCGAACACTCCCGCCCCAATGATCCCGACCCTGGTTCCCATAACCATATACCACCCGCATGACTTTGCCCGTTTAAAGCAGGGAATCAAATATTTGAATATGCCGTGTTCTCAACATGATTTCCTGTTCCGGGCCTGCATTTCACGACCATTAATTCCGATAAACGGTCAATTGAGTACAAAACCGTCGAAAAAAGCCTGTAAATACAGGTTTTCAAGCTTTTATTAACCCTCCGGATTTCGTACGCTGCCGGGGCGTTGTCGTAGGGACAACCACAAGTAACAGCCTGGATAATGGAGAGATCCGTGAATAAAAAAGACATGGTTATGGCCTTGGCAGAGCAATGCGATACCACGCAGGTACAGGCCGGAAAATTTTTGAACGCTTTTTGCAGTACGGTCGAATCAGAACTTAAAAGCGGGAATGAGGTCAACCTGCCGGGATTTGGCAAATTTGTCCCCACCCATCGCTCGTCACGGCAGGTTCGCAATCCTGCCAACGGCGAAATGATGATGAGCCAAGCCAAAACAACGGCCCAGTTCAAACCGTCGGTCGGGTTAAAGGATCTCTAGCCCGTACACCCACGCACCCGCAGGCTCTCACAACCCTTGGGGTACCGTCGGTCGGTGCTATATCACGGGGGCCTCCCGCAGTCGGCAGTAGATCAGCCCGCAAGCCGCTGTTCTTCTTCCTTGCGGTAGGTGCCCAATTCCTCGGCCACCAGGAACGCGAGCTCCAAGGCCTGATCGGCGTTCAGGCGCGGGTCGCAATGGGTGTGATAGCGTGAGGACAAATCCTCTTCACGTATCATGGCCGCCGGACCGCCAAGACATTCAGTGACGTCTTGGCCCGTCATCTCCAGGTGCACGCCGCCGGGCCAGCAGCCTTCACCCTGCAGTATCTGCATGAAGATCTTCACTTCGGACAATATGTTTTCAAAACGCCGCGTTTTGTACCCGCCGACGGTCCTTGACGTGTTGCCGTGCATCGGGTCGCTGGACCAAACCACGTGACGACCTTCCTGGCGGATGCGCCGGGCCAGGGCCGGCAAGTGTTCCACGACCTCGTTATGGCCGAAACGGCAAATGAGTGTGATACGCCCGGGCTCATTGGCTGGTGATAATACATCCAGTAAGCGGATCAGTTCGTCACCTTGCAGATCCCCGCCGATTTTCATCGCTACCGGATTTTCAATACCGCGGAAATACTCAATATGGGCATGATCAAGCTGGCGTGTGCGATTACCGATCCAGAGCATATGCGCAGACGTGTTATACCATTGCCCTGTCGTACTATCAATGCGGGTCATGGCTTCCTCAAAACCGAGAAGCAAGCCTTCGTGGCTGGTGTAGTATTCTGTCGAGGCCATTTGCGGGGTCGATTCAGGTGTCACGCCGCAGGCTCCCATAAAATCAAGTGCATCTGTGATCTTGTCGCAAAGAGCCTGATAACGTCTGGTCTGTTCGGACCCGTTCACAAACTCCAGAATCCATTTGTGGATATAGCGGAGATTGGCATACCCGCCGGTTGAAAATGCGCGAAGAAGGTTGAGCGTCGCAGCAGACTGGCCATAGGCTTTCAATAGTCTTCCGGGATCGGGCGTCCTGGATTCCGGCGTAAACGGCATGGCATTGATATTGTCGCCGCGATAACTCGGTAAGGTTACACTGTTACGGGTTTCTGTCGGGGATGAGCGCGGCTTGCCGAACTGTCCGGCAATGCGTCCTACCTTGACGACAGGCTTGCCTACACCATAGGTCAGTACAACCGCCATCTGCATCGTGACACGAAACGTATCACGCAGATTGTCGGGATGAAACTCTTTGAAGCTTTCGGCACAATCCCCGCCCTGGAGGAGAAAAGATTTACCCAAAGCCACATCACCAAGACGCTGTTTCAATCGGCGCGCCTCGCCGGCGAAAACCAGAGGTGGATAGCCCTTGAGCGTCTTTTCCACAGCGCACAGGCGGCCAACATCCGGATAATCATCCGGTATGTGTCTGGCAGGTCGGGACCGCCAGGTTGAGGGTGTCCATTGCGCCATCAGTTTATCTCATGCGATAATTTCCCTGTGGGAGGGTTTTGTAACATATAAGCATTACATCATGCCATTCAAATTTCAGCCATTGTCATGTCGACCCGGATCGTGAAAAAGGCCGCCGGGCCGTAAGTCGGGCGGCATTTGCAGGAGATTCCAGTTCAATCTAGAAGTTCCGTCTCAGGGCCACCCCGTAGGTGCGCGGCTGATTGGGATAGGCATTAAGTGTGCCTTGCTGCAAGACACCCGGGAAGCCACTCGTATAGGCTTTATGGTTAAAGAGGTTGTTGGCCCAAACCCGCATACTCCAGCCACCGCTAAAATCAACACCGACGGAGGCGTTCACATTGCTGGTATCCCGGGTTACTTCCGGAAGATCGTTGACAACGGGAGTCTCGTCTTCGTATTGGTAGTTGACCCGAATGAAAGCCGTCGTGCCATTACTGAAATCGTGGGTGTAGGTCGCAGAGGTCGTCAAGGCGATCTCATTGATGCCTGCCGGTTTTTGTCCGGATAGGTCACCACTGCCATCCGCGGTGCCGTCGGCGAGGTCAATCGCGCTGCCCCTGTCAACCGGCGCGCCGACAAATGAGTCGAAAACCGGGTCCTGAATGATGCCGCCAAATGTCAGTGTAAGTGGGTCAACCGGCGTAAAAGTTGAGTCAAACTCAATGCCCTGTGTGGACTGTTGACCTGCATTTGCCAAAACAAAACCTGTGCCCAGGAAGATGGTCGACTGAAAGTTTTTTACGGTCTGATCGAACAGCGCGATATTAATTGCACCTCTCTCAAATCGTCCCTTGAGTCCGATCTCAAAGACTTCGACAGTTTCGGGACCGGAGTAGCGTGTTCCAAAGTTGCGACCCGGCCGCGCTTCGTTGACATTGGTAGCCGGATCATCAGGTACCGGCAAAATGTAATTGTTTGGAAGCAGACCTGCCACTTGCAGGGCCGCACCATCCGCAAGGAACGGACGGGAGTCACGGGTCAGGTTCCAGGATGAAGCCTTGAAACCCGTTGCGTAGCTGCCATAGACGTTGATGTTGTCATTGACCTTATAGGCGGCCTTGAACGTGTAGGTAAACTCCTCATCATCGGTTTTTCCATCCTCAACCGCATTGGGAAAGGTCAGGAATTGCGGCTGGAACTGGAGCGCAAACAAGCCCGCCAGCGGGTTTGTTGTCGGGTCAGCAACCAGGGCCGCGGATGCAGCGATAACAGCGTCAACATAACCCTTGGCCGCCGGACCGAGTTCGCCTGCTCTTGCCGCCGCCAGATTTGCAGGCGTGAAAGGCAGGCCCATAAGTGCTCTGGGGAAAGACGGGGTCCCGGTACCGGCATTACCGTTCCGGAAAATATTTGTGGAAACGACTCTTGCTCCCGGCTCACCCTGCAGGTCAATATTACCGAATACGTCATTATTGACCGTACGACCGGAAGCATCCTTCTGGTCCTTCGTAAAATTACCGCCCGCCGTGAGTGTCAGACGATCCGTGACCTTGAAATCAAGGCTGCCGAATATGGACCAGGCCTCATTGTCCTGCACAAAGGTCTCGTCAATGCGCACATTGGATCCGAAGAATGTACCCGGGGAAATTCCAAGAGCGGCTTCTACGCCGCCCAATGTCCCGGGCCCGCCGGCAATCACATCAACATATCTACGGGCATCATCGCCGTATATCAGGCCCGATGTCTGTTTGATGTCCTCATTGAAGTAGTAGCCGCCGACCATCCAGTCAAACACGTCCAAACTGCCTGTCAAACGTACTTCCTGTGTAAATGTATCAAGAACATTGGACTGGAAAACATCGCGCAGAACATCAAGGCTGTTAAAGTCCGAGTCACTCACATAGGAAGAATCGGTCTTGCGGAGAGCTGTAATCGACGTCAGGTTCGCGAGACCGAAGTCCCAATCGATTTGGGCGGATACGCCCTCGTCATCAATTTCGTTTTCCGTCAAGCTGTTGGTATAGGTTATGTAGGAAAACGGGTCGGACGTCGTCGGTTGTTGACCACCCAGGGAACGCACGACCTGACCGGCCGTCGGGCCTGTTGCGCCGCTCAGTGGACGTTCAAGCGCCACGCCGGTACCACAGCAGTTTTCCGTCAGCGTATTCTGGTCGGCAATCAAACGAACGGATAATTCATCTGTCGGCTCCCACAGGAGCTGACCGCGCCAGCTAAAGCGATCAATGTTGTTGAGCTCTTCACCGCCGTCGCCTATGTTTTCGAAATAACCGTCGCGCTTCTGATAACCGATACCCAGGCTCACGGCAACGCTATCGGATACCCCGCCCGTGATGTAACCTCTGGCGTAGTTCTGGTTATAGTTGCCGATACCGCCTTCAATATAACCTGACGTCTCGAATTGGGGCGTCTTGGTGACGACACTGACAACGCCCGTGGAAGCGTTCTTGCCGAAAAGTATGGATTGCGGACCGGAGAGGACCTCGATACGCTCAAGCGCGGGCAGATCATTGATCCGGGCGGCTGCACGGGAACGGTAAACACCGTCAATGAAAAGGCCGACAGCGGGCTCAATACCATAATTGTTGCTCCCGTTACCAAGACCGCGAATAGTGAGCGTCGTGTTGGCTGTGTTCTGAAGCTGTGAAGCGCGGAAGGTCGGGACAACGGTCTGCAAATCCTTGATGTCGAGAATCTGCGCCTTTTCGATAACATCGGCGGTTGTGACGGTTACCGAGACGGGAACCTCCTGAAGCGTTTGTGGACGCTTGGTGGCAGTAACGATGATCTCATCTCCGGAATTCTGTCCGGGAGTCTGGGCGAAAGCCGGTGCAAGGTTGACCAGACCGAGTGCCATGGAAGTTGTGAGAAGGGCTGACTTTTTCAACATGTTGTCATCAAAGGCTTGTTTTATCCGGCATGTCACTATAGCGGATGATGCGGCAAGCTAACCCACCGTGAATCCGACCCGGCGTTTTAACCCTGTACACGCGGCCTTTCAAGTGCACACACAAACAAAAATACTTGTCAGTACAGAAAAATACTATTTGTGACTGTTATGCAACAATCAGGCGGATTATCCTGATGCCGAATGATGTCATCACCAAAGTAGCGGCTATGGAAGATGCCGGGCAACGGGTCGACAAATGGGTGGCGAGCTGGTCCGGCCTGTCCCGCAACGGTGTCCAGGGTCTGATTGAAAACAGGGCATTAAAGGCAGGCGGCAGCATCGTCGAACGTATGTCCGCCAGGGTCAGGGACGGCACGGCCTATACGCTCACCCTCCCTCCGCCGGTCGACTGCGGGCCCGGACCGGAAGATATTCCCTTGAACATCGTTTTCGAAGATGAACATCTTGTCGTTGTCAACAAACCTGCCGGAATGACCGTGCATCCCGCTCCGGGATCACCATCGGGCACACTGGTCAATGCGCTGCTGTTTCATGCCGGGGACACACTGTCAGGCATTGGCGGCGTGTTGCGACCCGGCATTGTCCACCGCATCGACAGGAACACATCCGGACTGTTAGTAGTCGCCAAGAATGACAGGACTCACCACAAATTATCCGGACAGTTCGCGGCGCACACAGTACACCGGAAATACATCTGCCTTGTGCGCGGCGGCCCCAAAACCGGCTCCGGTACGGTGCAGAGCCGTCTCGCCCGCTCTGCCCATAACCGCAGGAAACAGGCCGTAGTCAGGGGGACGGACGGCAATATCCACGCCTGTGAGCATGGCCGCCATGCCATCACCCATTACACCCTCACGGGTGGGTACGGCCAGCGACCGGCACAGGCCATCGCCGGGCCCCTGTTTAGCCGGATTGAATGTCGGCTCGAAACGGGCCGCACCCACCAGATCCGCGTCCACATGGCCCACATCGGCTGTCCCCTGCTGGGCGACCCGCTTTACGGCAGGCAACGGACTCCTTGCGCTGTGCGGAATGACAGCAACCGGAGCGCAGACCTGTTGCGGGTGAATGCGTGTATGAAAACTTTCAAACGGCAGGCTCTGCATGCCGCCGAACTCGGGTTTACCCATCCGGTAACCCGGGAGGACATGATGTTTGCGGCGGATTTACCGGAGGACATGAATGTGTTACTATCGCTTCTGAGAGGGCTGAACACAGCCTGATAACCGATATTTCAATACAACCGTCTTTGAAATTCACACCAACCACTCTATGTGGTCTTACTGGAGCAGAAATATGGCATCTGACAACACCACGTTACCGGCCAAGAGGACATCAACAGGTGTTTCCAGAGACGCATCCTATTCCGGTAATTTGTCCATGTCTGTAGCATTGTCGCCCGAACAGGGGCTGAACAATTACCTCGCTGAAATCCGCAAATTTCCCATACTGGAAAAGGATGAAGAGTTCATACTCGCCAAGCGCTGGGCCGAGGACGGTGATAAACGGGCTGCCGAAAAAATGGTGACATCCCACCTGCGCCTCGTGGCGAAAGTCGCCATGGGCTATCGCGGCTATGGCCTGCCCATTGGAGAGATCATCTCCGAGGGCAATGTCGGCCTGATGCAGGCGGTCAGGAAATTTGATCCCGACAAAGGCTTCCGCCTGTCCACCTACGCTATGTGGTGGATACGCGCGGCGATACAGGAATATGTGCTGCGCAGCTGGTCGCTCGTCAAGATAGGTACGACGGCGGCGCAGAAAAAGCTGTTTTTCAATCTGCGACGCCTCAAGGGAGAAATGAAAGCCATCGATGATGGCGATCTGCCCCCGGATCAGGTGAAAAAAATTGCCACGCGACTGAATGTCAGGAAAGACGAAGTGACGTCCATGAACCGGCGCATGTCACACGGCGGGGACGCATCACTCAATGCGACCGTCAGCGGCGATGACGACAGCGCCGAGTGGCAGGACTGGCTTGAGGACGAAACCGAATCCCAGGAGGCGCAGTTTGCCCGGTCACAGGAATTCGACAGGCGCATGGAGCTGTTACAGGATGCCATGGCCGATCTGAATGACCGCGAACGGCACATTTTCTCCGAACGGCGCCTGTCAAATGTACCGAAAACTTTGGAGGAACTGGCCGGAGTCTATAATCTGTCCCGGGAACGTATCCGCCAGATCGAAACCCGTGCCTTTGAAAAACTGGAGGAGGCGATGCTGAAGGCTGCGCGGAAGGCGGGGTTGATCGAAGCGTCATAAGAAGTCATAACCGGGGCAGCCCCGGCGTCGGCCGGGACTGCCGCTTCGCGTATGTGTGCACCTGAGGGCATAAAAGTTGTGTTGCGGCTCACACAGGGGCTTTTGGCGCAGCGACGGCGCGGGCTATGTGGAGGCTGTGCCTGTCCGTCCCGCAAACGCAGGCGAAGCGCCCCATCTGCCTCGCCCGCTCAAGGGATGTGACAGCCCTGTCGTTTCAGGTCATACTGATCTCGTCGGAACGGATAATACGAACAGAGATGCGTGTTCACATGAATACAGGTACAGCCGGAGCCTGCCTGAATGGTGTTATGCCAGTCAAACAAGCCGTGACGGGAATCGCTTTTGACACTGGAAATCCAGGGGGTTCGGGAAGTGTCCAGCTGTCTGATGCCGCAGGTGTCAGGCTGGAAAGTGCGTTCATCAGCACCAGACACCCCCTCGCCGGGCCCGGAACGGCGCAAACCCCAAAATCCCGGCCAGGCCGAATAAATTCGCAACAGTCTTTTCTGTAATGTCACTGATCATGAATTGGCCAGGTATACGCCTTTGGCAATAGCACGGGCGACACAACGCGCTGCCGCTGCGCCAAGTTCAGCCAAAGCCAGGGGACTGTCACAGGATTTGTCCCCGGTCGAAAGGGCAAAAACTGTGTCTCCGTCGAGCGGCGTGTGGGCGGGTTGCACGGCCATGGCAATGCCGTCCTGCGCCATAATGGCGAGGCGTTTAAGCTGTTTTTGCGTGAGACCCGCATCAGTGGCTACGGCCCCGATAATGGTGGATTGCCCGGCTTTCAGACTCACGATGGAGAGCTTTGTATCCCGCGGCGGGGACCAGACATATCCGGTTGGAGGGCGCTCCCCTCCAAATTCTCCCGTTTTTTCATAAGGCCATGCCCAAGGAACCCTCGTACCCGGCATGTAGGGGGAACCCACAGGATTGGCGGCAATGATCGCGCCTACAGTCATTTCATCCAAAGTCTCCGACGCGCTGCCTACTCCCCCCTGGTAGAGTCCGGCTGTGGCGCCAAACCCGGCACCGGCTCTGCCTTGCCTGAGTTCCGGGGATGTATTTTTGCAAGCCGCAATGCCCAACTCCCTGAACGGAGGTTTTTCAACCCATGCCTTGTCTCCGCCATTAGCATTATCGAATAGAATTGCGCCCGGCACGATAGGGGATACGGGTATATGGGCGGCAATAACAGGTGCGTAACCGATCCGTTGCAACCCCAGCCACGTCATCACCCCGTCCGCCGCCGCAAGGCCATAGACTGATCCGCCGGAGAGCACGATAGCATGTATCTGATTGATCAAACCCCCATCCTGCAAGGCTGCGACCTCCCGCGTACCGGGCCCCCCACCGCGCACATCGACAGCACAGGTGGCAGGAGCGTCCGGCAGGATGACTGTGACGCCCGTTTTAACCTCTTCGTCATGGGTCTGCCCGATCTTCAGGCCCCCCACATCCAGAATTGTGCCCCCGGCTACAGTCATGACTTGATCTTAAAAACAGGTGTCTCTATGGTGTCAGGTATGAAATATATACACTTTCTTGTCCTGTCATCCATACTGGCATTCCCGGCCTGCAAAACCAGGCCGCCGGACACTTCGGAAACCAACATTCTCAACATATCCACCACACCCGCACCGAAAACCGGGATGGTGGCGAGTGCCAATCCGCACGCAACCAAAGCCGGTCTCGAAATCCTGCGTGCAGGCGGGTCAGCCGTTGACGCGGCCATAGCCATACAAACCACGCTGGGCCTGGTCGAGCCGCAAAGCTCCGGCCTTGGCGGGGGCGCGTTCATGATTGTCTACGATCCGGAAACGGCAAGTATTGTCACCTATGATGGGCGAGAGACGGCGCCGGCAGGCGTTACGCCGGATATGTTTCTCAATCCGGATACAGGTGAGCCTTTACGCTATTTCGATGGCATCACGTCCGGCAGGTCGACCGGTGTGCCGGGGGCGATGGTCATGCTCCACGCCGCGCATAATGATCACGGCAAGCTGGACTGGAGCGCGTCCTTTGAGCCAGCAATCAAACTCGCCGATGACGGGTTCAAGGTCTCACCTCGCCTGGCCTCGCTTGTCGCGCGGTTCGGGCGGTTCGGGCTCATAAATGATCCGGACGCACGTGATTATTTTTTCCTCGAAGACGGGTCACCTGTTCCCGAGGATTTCTTGCGCGACAACCCTGCCTATGCCAATACACTTCGCGCACTGCAGGCCAATCCCCGCGCCCTGCTCGAAGGGCCGATTGCCGAGGCCATTATCGCCAAAACCCGCCGGGAGCCACTGCCGGGTACGATGACCCTTGACGATATGGCGACATACCAACCGTTCAAGAAACAGGCCGTCTGCTCCACCTATCGCGCACACACAGTCTGCGGCCCGCGCCCTCCGTCCAGCGGCGGCATCGCGGTACAGGCCACACTCGGTATCCTGGAGAATTTCGACATGGCGAAGTTGGGTCCCACCATACAAGGCTGGCACCATTTTATCGAGGCCAGTTTCCTTGCCTATGCCGACCGTGACCGGTATGTGGCAGATGAGGACTTTGTGGATGTACCCATTGCGGCCATGCTTGACAAAGACTACCTCAAATCCCGCGCCGCGTTGATTTCAACGGATAAGGCCATCCCCCGTGTCACCGCAGGCACCCCGGCAAAATTTCCCGGCCGCGGCACGGACGCGACACCGGACGCACCGGGCACGTCGCATTTCACCGTGGTGGACAGCAACGGGCTGACTGTATCCATGACCACAACCATTGAAGGCATCTTCGGTAGCCAGCGCATGACAAACGGCTTCATGCTTAATAACCAGCTCACAGATTTCTCGTTTCGTGTTGTGGATAACCAAGGTCGCCTGATCGCCAACGCGCCCGCCCCCGGCAAACGCCCACGCAGCTCCATGAGCCCGCACATTATTTTTGACCCGGACGGTAAACTGCTTTTTACAACCGGCTCCCCCGGCGGCAATGCCATTATCGCCTATACGTCCAAATCCATTATCGGCATAATCGACTGGGGCCTGTCCCCACAAGAAGCGATTGAACTCCCCAATGTTATCGCGCGAAACGGCTCTGTGCGCATGGAAGCCAGCGGGCTCGGCAATGAAGACACAAACGAGTCTGTCCGAACCGGCCCGGCGGCCGAATTCGGCATGAGCCCGGACGTCGTCGCAGGACTGGAAGCATTGAGGCACGAGGTGGTGAAATCCAGAGGCGAGATTTCGGGCTTGCACATTATCTACCGCAACAGGGACGGCACGCTCATCGGTGGGGCCGATCCCCGGCGTGAGGGTACAGCAGAAAAACAGTAGGTGTCACATCCCGCAAGGGAGGTTTGTTTCCCAGGGCTGATTGGGGAAGCCGTTGGTTGTATAACCGGACATAGCGTCGGAGTGTTGCCTCCATTTCTTCACCGGATCGAAAGTGGACATCTCCATCAACGTTTGATTTTGAATTAGCTTTGAGTGATTTCGGTCAGGGGCTGGTTGCGCGCGTGGTGTGGCGCCCCTTTTGGGGCGTTTTAGCGGCATTTTGGGCTGATAATCCGAATTTCAGGCGCACTCTCTTTCTCCGGTCATTCCGGATTACACACGTTTCGTGCGATTGCCAGCAGCTACCCCGTATCAGGTTCACGCCCCATTGTCATTAAAAAAACACCCTGTCACACCTGCATTTCGGTCTGGTCCTCTTCCCGTCTGTTCCGGGTTGTGGAGGCCACCCACGTGATCTCCGACCACACACTGACCATGTTGTTATAGGGCATGGCCGCCGCCGCGTCCTGTCGT
>JACOMS010000041.1 GCA_014324115.1 Hyphomonadaceae bacterium | reverse complement strand
TTGCGCATTGCAAGCCTCCAGTCAAATACTATTCTGAAGCCGGTCATATTTTTTTATTATGCAGGAACAGAAAATCCTCAACACACGATTTCGCAACAGTCTTATCATTTCAGCCACACGGCGGCTCCGTGATGACTCTGTGACTGTTCCGTTAAAATTTTACCGGGCCCTGTCTACAACGACTAACCCTGCACGCGGTCAGCGCATGGCGACCGCCACATAGTTGATCGACAGGTCATCGCAAAATGACCAGGTCCGGGTCAACGGGTTCAGTTGCATGCCAATGGACGGTTCCGGGCTCAGACCGGCGTCTTCCAGCCAGCGGCGCAGTTCCGACGGTTTGACCAGTTTCTCATATTGATGTGTCCCGCGCGGCAGCCAGCGCAGGACATATTCCGCGCCGACTATTGCGAAAAAAAACGCTTTCATGGTGCGGTTGATGGTGGAGCAGATCATCAGTCCGTCGGCTTTGATCACGGTTGCGCAGTCTTTCATGAAATCCGGTGGATTGGCCACATGTTCAATAACTTCCATATTCAGGACGGCGTCAAAGGGCGGCTCATCGCTCGCAGCCAGCTGTTCCATGGTGCCGTAACGGTAGTCAATTTTCAGGCCCGTTTGTTCGGCGTGGGTCTTGGCGGTTTTGACATTTTTCTCCAGCGCATCAATGCCGGTGACTTGCGCGCCCAGCCGTGTCATCGGCTCACACAGCAGGCCGCCGCCGCAACCTATATCAAGCAGGCGCAGATCATCCAGGGGCCGCTCTCTGTTCGGGTCACGGTCGAACTGTGCGCACAGCGTCTGTTTGATGAACCCGATTCGCGCGCCGTTCATCATGTGTAACGGCTTGAACATCCCCTCCGGGTTCCACCAATCCTCCGCCATGCGCGAAAACTTCTCCATCTCCTCCGGATCGACAGAGACGGAAGTAATGTGGTCGGGGGTAGTTTCTGTATAGGCCATGAAGCATATCTAGACCGTGATTTCCATTTGTAAAAGCAATGTCTCCCGCGTAAAAGCGCCGCTGGTTTGAAACTGGGGACACCCCATGGCGCGCATCGTCATGAAATTCGGCGGCACGTCAGTAGCCGGTCCGGAGCGTATCCGGCATGTCTCGCGCCTGGTCACCGCAGAGGTGAGAGCCGGGCACGAAGTCGCCGTGGTTGTCTCCGCGATGAGCGGGGAGACGAACCGCCTGGTCAGGCTGGTCGATGAACTGGCCGCGGATATCATCAACAGTGACCGGATTGTCGGCGGGGCAGTCGAAGACGAATATGATTCTGTTGTGGCCAGCGGGGAGCAGGTCACATCCGGCTTGCTTGCAATCGCCCTTCGAAGGCGTGGCGTCCGGGCCCGGTCCTGGCTCGGCTGGCAAATTCCGCTCAAGACCGATATGGCCCATTCAAAGGCCCGTATTGCCGAGATTGAAAATTCTGCCATCGGCCCGTCACTCCGGAGTGGGCAGGTTCCGGTTGTTGCCGGATTTCAGGGCGTGAATGAGCGCGGCCGTATTTCCACTTTGGGTCGAGGCGGCTCGGACACATCAGCTGTCGCCTTGGCCATCGCGCTTAAAGCAGACCGTTGTGACATCTATACCGATGTGGACGGTGTTTACACGACCGATCCCCGCATCGTGCCCGAAGCCCGCCGTCTGAACCGCATTGCCTTTGAAGAAATGCTGGAATTGGCCTCGCTCGGGACCAAAGTGCTTCAGACCCGGTCGGTGGAGTTGGCCATGCACAATAATTTGTCCGTCCGGGTATTGACCTCCATGGCGGAAGTCGACGACGTTAATCCCGGAACATTGGTGTGTCATGAGGATGAAGCCATGGAAGAACGTGTTGTTTCCGGCGTCGCCTACAGTCGCGACGAGGCCCGGATTACCCTGCTCAGGCTTGCTGACCGTCCGGGCATGGTGGCCAAAGTCTGCAAGGCCATGTCGGACGCCAACATTATCGTGGATATGATCGTCCAGGGAATATCCCGCTCTGATACGGTTTCCAACCTGACCTTCACCATTGATAAACATGATTTGGAGAAAGCTCTTGCGGTACTCGAATCCAACAGGGATGAGATCGGTCATGAAAGTCTGAAATCCGATAGCAATGTCAGCAAAGTGTCCGTTGTCGGCATCGGCATGCGCTCCCATACAGGCGTTGCCCAAACCATGTTTGAGGCTCTTGCGGCGCGCAACATCAATATTGAGGTCATCGCTACGTCAGAGATCAAGATATCCGTTCTGATCGACTCGGAATATACGGAACTGGCCGTACGTGCGCTTCATGGTGCCTTCGGGCTTGAAGTGACCTGATGACTGAAAATCCGGGTTTCAAAGCGCAACATTCGAACATGAAATTTCTGTCGTGGGGGAAAACCCCTTGGTTTTATCCCGGTCATATGGTGTAATCGGATTTTGTGAGTATTGATTCTACTATCAAGGTGAAACCGTCCGGGTTTCTGCAGGCTGTTCGTGCGGCGATGGCCGGGACTGAATCCGTTCAGGAGCGGCTGGATAATTTTGTAGATGCAATTGTCGGGTCCATGCAGGTTGATCTGGCCTCCATATACTTGGAACTCCCTGGCGGGGAGATGGAGCTCTCCGCTACACGAGGCTTGAAAAAATCTGCAGTTCACAAGACGTTGATGGAGCGAAACGAAGGTTTGGTCGGTTATGTTGCGCACACGGCCCGACCTTTGAACCTCGCCAATGCCTCGGCTCACCCGTTGTTTTCCCATCGCCCGGAAACCGGCGAAGAAAAATACAATTCGTTCCTTGGTGTGCCCATCCTGCGCGGCGGTCGTACACTCGGTGTGCTCGTTGTTCAGAATGAAAAAGCCCGAACCCTTGATGAAGAGGAAGTCGAAGACTTTTTAACGGTGGCCATGGTTTTGGCCGAAATCATTATTGATGATGAACGGGCCGGGGGCAGTGCTGCCGCTATCAAGGGTATCGCCCTGAACCCCGTCAAACCGGAGACGATACGGGGCAAGGCATTTTCCGACGGTCTCGTCGCAGGCATGGCCCATTTGCATGTTCCGCCCGTCGCCCCGGCAGATTTGCTATCTGACGATACTGCGGCCGAGGAATTACGCCTCGAGGAGGCCGTGGCCGGGCTTCGTATTTCTGTCGATGCCATGGTGCGTGGCGAGGCGGCGGATCTGTCGCGCGCCTCCAGGGAAATTTACGAAACCTACCGCATGTTCGCCTATGATCAGAAATGGGTGCAGCGTTTGCGTGAAGCCGTCCACTCCGGATTGACGTCCGAGGCTGCCGTGGAGCGTGTGCGCAACGAACATCGTGCCCGGCTGATGAAGGCTCATGACCCATATTTACGCGCACGGCTCCATGATCTCGAAGATCTTGCCAACCGTCTTTTGAGGGTCCTGTCCGGTGAAACCCTCGGACCCGGCAACAAACAGGTCGCGGATAATACCGTTATTTTTGCCCGTGATCTCGGCCCGGCGGAACTGCTTGATTACGACTACGACAAAATCGCCGGGATTGTCCTTGAAGAAGGCGCAATGTCTTCGCATACCACGATTATCTGCCACGCAATCGGTGTGCCCCTGATCGGACGGGCCGAGGGTATTCTCGACCATATCGAAAACGGCGACCCGGTTCTGCTCGACGGAGAAACCGGCGAGGTACACATCCGTCCAATCGAGTCACACCTTGCCCGATTTAACCTGCGTATGAACATTCGCGGCGAAATGGCGAAAGCCTATGACGCCAATCGCGGCAGGCCCGCCGTCACCAGGGACGGGCGACATATTTCGATGCATCTGAACGCAGGTCTTGTCATGGACCTGCCGCAACTGGATCGAAGCGGCGCCGAAGGCATCGGTCTGTTCCGCACGGAATTCCAGTTCATGATCACCAGGCATATGCCGCGTCTCGACGAGCAGACGGCCCTGTACAAAAAAGCGTTGGAAACGGTCGGCAAACGTCCGGTGACTTTCCGCACCCTGGATTTGGGCGGCGACAAAATTCTCCCCTATATGGACCCGGTGCTGGAGGAAAACCCGGCCATAGGCTGGCGCGCCATTCGTATTGCGCTCGACAGGCCGGGGTTACTGCGCTATCAGCTGCGCGCCCTTATCGCAGCCGCAGCCGGAAACCATCTCCGCGTGATGTTCCCCATGGTGACTACTGTCGACGAGTTCATTGAATGCAGGGCGCTTTTCAGCAAGGAAATGAAACGCGCAACGCAGCTGGGTCAGAACCTGCCGCACAGGGTTGAGGTCGGTGTCATGATGGAGACACCGTCTCTTGCCTGGTCAGTGCGGGCAATCTGCGATCATGTGGATTTTGTTTCCGTCGGCGCGAATGATCTGATGCAGTTCTTTTTCGCAGCTGACCGCGACAATGTCCGTGTCGCCGACCGTTATGACCCACTCCATCCGGCTTCCCTGTCAATTTTGCGGTTCATTGCCGATGGCTGTCACGGGGAAAATGTACCTGTCTCCATTTGCGGTGAAATTGCCGGACGTCCCCTGGAGGCCATCTGTCTGGTGGCGTTGGGTTTCGATACATTATCCATGCCGGTCATAGGCATCGGCCCCGTCAAATCGGCCCTGCTGGCGCTGGATGCAGGCAAGTTGCGCACCCTGATAGAGCCGCTCATTCACACCGATTCGCAGGTCTCGACCATTCGTGGCCATGTTCGCGAATTCTGTATGCGTGAGGGTATCCCGGTCTAGAAGTCCGATTCGAATGCCATATCTCTCTGGCGGCCTGATTTATTGACTGTCTCTACGGCACAGACACTTATGCTGCGCGGAATCACCGACTGGATATTTGATCTCGACAATACGCTTTATCGGGGTGATGCGCGGTTTTTCGCCCAGATTGATAAAAAAATGACGGATTATATTGCACGATATCTGGCCCTGCATCCCACGGAAGCTCGCCTTCTCCAAAAAGAATATCTTGTAGAATATGGTACGTCCCTGTCAGGATTGATGGCTGTGCACGGAATGGATCCGGCGGATTTTCTGGATTATGTGCACGATATTGATCTTGACATGCTCAAGCCGAAACCGGAATTGCGCAGCCTGATAGACGCGCTTCCGGGGCGCAAATTCATCCTCACCAATGGCTCACGCGGACATGCCAGAAAAGTCGGCACCCATTTGGGCCTCTATGATCTTTTTGACGGGGTTTTTGCCATTGAGGATGTCGACTACATTCCCAAACCCAAACGCTCCCCCTATGTCTGTTTTTGCGATGCGTTTGATATTGAGGCGACACAGGCCATCATGTTCGAGGACAGTATCCGAAACCTCGAAGTTCCCAAATATATGGGCATGAGAACTGTGTTGGTGACATCGGACCATGATTGGCACACGCCGGTGTTGAATAAGCCGACAGGCGAAACCGGGCCCGCACCCTATGTGGATTATGTCACGGATGATCTGGTAACATGGCTGTCGGCCCATACTTGACCGCTGGCCGGGGGCCCCTTATTTCCGCCTTATGGCCATCAGAGAAATTCTGACCGTTCCCAATCCCGTATTGCGTGAGGCATCAAAGCCTGTTGAGCAAGTGACGGACGACGTCCGGGCGCTGATGGATGATATGCTGGAGACCATGTATGCGGCGCCGGGTATCGGTTTGGCCGCGGTGCAGATTGGTGTGCCGATCAATGTGATTGTCATGGATCTGGCACGCGAAGGCGAACAGCCGCAGCCGCGCCATTTCGTTAATCCGAAAATCCTGGATGTGGATGCGGATTTTGTCCCTTATGAAGAGGGCTGCCTGTCCGTGCCGGGTGTTTTTGACACGGTTGACCGGCCGAAGCGCTGCAAAATCACCTACCTCAATTACAACGGCGGGCGCGTCACCGAATGGGCCGAAGGACTTTACGCCGTCTGTATTCAGCACGAAATGGATCATTTGAAAGGGGTGATATTCATTGATTACCTGTCCAGGCTCAAACGTGACCGCGCGGTCAGAAAGGTGGAAAAAGCCGGGAAATCGAGGGTGGCGGCTTAACTGTTTCCCGCTCACCCCCGTCAGGCCAGGGCTGAGGTCAAGGGTTTCTCATGCCGGGCTTTTGGCGAAGCATGAGGTTTTTGAGTGACCCTCCACGTCGTTTTCATGGGTACGCCGGATTTTGCTGTGCCGTCTCTGTCCGAAATTCTGTCCGGCGGTCACAGAGTCGTGCGCGTCTATACCCAACCCCCGCGACCGGCCGGGCGGGGCAGGAGTCTGACCAAATCGCCTGTGCATCAATTCGCCGATATCATGGGGCTTGAGGTCCATACACCGGAAAAATTCCATAACAGTTCCGTGATTGATGAGCTGGAACGTCTGAATGCCGATGTTGCCTGTGTTGCAGCCTACGGTCAGATACTGCCTGTCCGCGCCCTTGAATCGCCGAAATACGGATGCCTGAACCTGCATGGATCGCTCCTCCCGCGTTGGCGCGGCGCGGCTCCGGTGCAGCGCGCCATTATGGCCGGGGATGACAAAACCGGTGTGCAGATTATACGAATGGAAAAGGGGCTGGATGCGGGGGATATTCTTCTTTCCGAGACGGTCAGGATTAAGCCCGAGGATACCGCCGGGTCGCTTTCTGACCGCCTGTCCCGCATCGGGGCGGGCCTGTGGCCGCGCGCCTTGGCGGCTTTGGAACGGGGCGGGCTCACTTCCACCCTCCAGGAAGGTAAACCGACCTATGCCCGTAAAATCGACAAGGACGAGGCCCGTATTGACTGGAACCGGACGGCGAGATCCCTCGACCGTCACATTCGCGGCCTTGCCCCGTTCCCGGGGGCCTGGTGCGAGGTCAATGATAAACGCCTGAAAGTGCATCTGTCCGAATACGCCGAAATCGGGGATACGCACGGCCGTCCCCCCGGTACAGTGCTGGATGATAATCTGCTTGTCGCCTGCGCCTCGGGTGCGGTCAGGTTGCTTGAGGTGCAATCTGCCGGAAAACCGAAGATGAGCGCACAGGATTATCTGCACGGGGCGGATATCCCCAAGGGCTACCGGTTTGACTGATGCCCAGGTTCAAGATCACCATTGAATATGACGGCAGGCCCTACAGCGGGTGGCAGCGGCAGGATCACGCACCGTCCGTGCAGGGTGCGATTGAAGCGGCCATAAAAAAGCTGGTTGGGGCAGACACAACGCTCCATGCCGCCGGGCGCACAGATGCCGGTGTCCATGCCTTGGGGCAGGTGGCGCATTTTGACACGGCAAAACAATGGCGCCCTGACCAGGTGCAGGACGCCCTGAACTATCATCTGGGTGATCATCCTGTTTCCATTTTGAAGGCCGAGGCGGTTGATGCGGAGTTTCACGCCAGGTTTGATGCGGTGGAACGATCCTATCTCTACCGCATATTACCGCGCCGGGCCCGATTGGCCCTGGACAGGGGCCGGGTTTGGCGCGTGCCCTGTAAAATTGATGTGGAGGCCATGCACGCAGCGGCGCAAACTCTGGTTGGCGAGCACGACTTTACGACCTTTCGCGATACGCAATGTCAGGCCAAATCACCCGTGCGCAGACTCGAGGACATCCGTGTAATCACAGCTGCCGATGAAGTCCGCATCCATGTCCGGGCCAGGTCGTTTCTCCACAAACAGGTGCGTTCCATCGCGGGCACGCTCACCGAAGTGGGACGCGGCAACCGGATGGTCGAAGATGTCAAAAAGGCGCTTGACGCCCGTGACCGCAAGGCCTGCGGTTCTGTCGCCCCGCCTGACGGTCTTTATCTGCTGAGCGTTTCCTATTAAGGTCCGCCACCCGCGAGCGGTAACATTCCGGAAATCGGAGTAAGGGACAGGCACCGTCGGCCTGGATTGCGGCGCGTACGCTCACATCACTCATACCGCGCCGCGTTCAGAGTCCGGAATATATGGTGGTTTTTGACCTTGGGGTTGTCTTTTGCCAAGTCTGCGGGAAGATTTCCAGGTTTGCTTCCGGCCTTGATGAGGGTTGCAACCGTTTCAGCATTGCCATACCGTGCCGCCACATGCAGCGGTGTCGCGCAGGTCCGGGCCCGTGGTGCACCTGAAGCCGTTTCGACAGGGGGTTAAGATCGCCAGAATGTCGGGGTCAGAAGAACGAGAACCGTAACAATTTCCAGGCGGCCGATAATCATCGCCATCATCAAAATCCATTTCTCCGGATTGCCGAGCGACTGATAGGTTCCGGCCGGGCCGATAATATCGCCAAGCCCCGGCCCGACATTAGCAATGGCGCTGCCCGCGCCCGACCACGCTGTCAGGTCATCCAGTCCCAGTGTTGACAGCAAAAAGGCCGTCACGGCAAAGCACGTGAGAAACAGAAAGAAATAGCTCATCACGGAATAGACGACTGATTCTGGCAAGGGATTCCCGCCATAACGCAAAGGCATGACTATATTCCGGCGCGGCATACGCATCAGATATCCACGCAAGGCTTCAAATGCGACTTGGTAACGGAAAATTTTGATGGAACAGGCGGTTGACCCGGCGCAGCCGCCGATAAACATAAAAATAAAAAATGCCGCAACGGCGAAACTGCCCCAACTGTAATAATTTGCCGTGGCATAGCCTGTGCCTGTGACAATTGAGACAGTATTGAATGCGGACAGACGAAGCGCCTGCGAACCGGTGATCTCCGAATTGGTCCAGAGAAAAAAAGTCACCAGAGCAATCAGAAGACACATGATCAACACAAACGTCAGAACCTGCGGATCGCGAAAGGGCGCGCGCAAACGCCCCTGTAACATCAGAAGGTAAACCCCAAACGGCAGGCCGCCCGCCATCATGAAGGCGATCCCGACCAGATCGGCGCCTCCATCCATAAACCCGCCCATTGAGGCGTCCGATGTGGAATAACCGCCGGTGGCTACCGTCGTCATGGCGTGAGCGACAGAGTCAAACAGGCCCATCCCCGTAAAGCCGTATCCCATGGCGCAGAGTACTGTCAGGAGCAGATAGATCCCGCTAATGGCGGCAGCCAGGCTCGCGGCTCGCGGCAGGAGTTTCTCACCCACGTCGGAACTTTCGAGCCGGAAAAGCTGCATCCCGCCGACCTTCAACATGGGTAAAACGGCCATGGCGGTCACAATAATCCCGGCTCCGCCGATCCATTGCAGAATGGATCGCCACAGCAATATGCCTTTGGGCCGGTCGTCCAGACCCGTCATGACTGTTGATCCTGTGGTCGTAATCCCTGATGTGGCCTCAAACAGGGCATCCGTAAAGCTCATGCGGGTCGGTTCCAGTAAAAACGGCAGGGCAGCAAGGCTCGACAGGACGACCCAAGACAGCACCGTCAACAGAAACGCGCTGCGCGTTGACAGGCCGGGATCGGGAGAATAGGTAGCGGATGCCAGCACCGCACCAAGCAATGTTGTGAAAATCCCGGAAACGGCAAAGGCGCGCCAGCTTTGATCAGACATGGCGTAATCCACCAGCATGGGCACAAACATTGCCGCACCCAGCGCCGCAACCATGATACCGACAACAAAGAAAACAGGACGTAAATCCGGCATGTCGTCCGGCCTACACCGAGGGATTTACAGCTTCAAACGGTAATTTGCCTAGCGCGGTGCGCGTTTGGCGAGGATTCTCTGTAACGTGCGCCGATGCATATTGAGGCGTCGCGCTGTTTCAGAGACATTCTTTCCGCAAAGTTCATAAACCCGCTGGATATGTTCCCAGCGTACGCGGTCGGCCGACATGGGGTTTTCCGGCGGGGCCGGGCGTTCTCTTTTGGGGGCCAGAAGGGCCTTGCAGATATCGTCGGCATCAGCGGGTTTGGCCAGATAATCCACGGCTCCGGATTTAATGGCGTGAACAGCGGTGGCCAGATTGCCGTAACCGGTCAGCATAACGACTTTACAGTCCGGACGTTCCCGGTGAAGCGTGTCAACGACTGTGAGCCCGTTACCGTCTTCAAGACGCATGTCCAGCACTGCAAACGCCGGCGGGTCGGATTTGGCCGTGGCCATGGCCTCCGCAACGGTTTCCACCGTCGATACCTCAAATCCGCGATGGGTCATGGCGCGTCCAAGACGATTGCGGAACGGCCAGTTGTCATCCAGAATCATCAGGGTGTTATCATCGGGGATATCATAGTCCATGTTGTCGGTCATTCAGGTCTCTCCTTGATAGTCGCAATACCGTATCAACTTAAGCCACTGTGATAAAATGACAAGGTTGGCAAGGGGCGGGCGTAAAGGGTCCCGGGCCTCAGTGCCGAATGTGCGAATTCCCGGCTTTCAAAACTTGACCTGACAGTTCGTCTTCGTCATATGCGCATCAGGCCCGTTGTCCCGCTGCTGGAGACTGACATGACGATACCCCCCAAGCCGGACACAAGACCGGTCGACCCTCGCTTTTCTGCGGGACCCACGCGCAAGCGTCCCGGATGGACCCCTGATTTTCTTGAAAATAATCCCTCCCTTGGAAGATCACACCGATCCGCACAGGGTAGGAAAGTTCTGGGAAACGTTATCGACACAACCCGCGAGGTGCTCGAAGTCCCCTCTGATTATCGCATCGCCATTGTTCCGGCCTCGGACACAGGTGCTGTCGAAATGGCCTTGTGGTCCATGCTGGGGCCGCGCGGGGTTGACGTCGCGGCATGGGAGACCTTCGGTTATGGGTGGATTACAGATGCCGAGGGACAGTTACCGCTTGAGGACCTGCGCATATTCAGGGCAGATTACGGGCGGCTCCCGCAGTTGTACGAATATACCGGGGACCGTGATCTGGTTTTTACATGGAACGGCACGACCGCCGGTGTACGTGTCCCAAATGCCGGTTTCATTCCCGCCGACCGTGAAGGGGTCACGATCTGTGACGCGACGTCCGCCGTATTCGCCCAGCAGATGGATTGGCCGAAACTGGATGTCCTCACATACAGCTGGCAAAAAAACATGGGCGGTGAGGCCGCGCACGGCATGATTATCCTTTCGCCGCGTGCTGTAGAACGGCTGGAGAGTTACTCGCCGCCATGGCCCATGCCGAAAATCTTCCGAATGACCAGGGGCGGCAGTCTTGATGAAACCCTGTTTGAGGGCTTTACGATCAATACGCCGTCGCTCATGTGTGCCGAAGATCATCTGGATACTCTGAATTGGGTGAAAGCGCAGGGCGGCCTGCAATGGATGCATGACCGGGCCGACTCCAATGCGCAAGTGCTCTGGGACTGGATGGACAGAACAGACTGGATTGACAATCTGGCGGAAAAGCAAAATGAACGCTCCAATACGGGTGTCTGCATGAAAATCGTGGATCCGCGCGTAACGGCTCTGCCAAAAGACAAACAGGCGGCTTTCGCGAACCAAATCGTCAAATTACTCGGTGATGAAAATGTGGCCTATGATTTCGGCTCACACCGCGCGGCTCCAGCGGGGTTCCGTATCTGGGCCTCGGGCTTAATTGAAAAATCCGACCTGGAAGCCTTGATACCGTGGCTTGAATGGGCGTTTGAAACCGTTGCCGCCGAAGGTTTGTAATCCAGCCGGAAAGACAACATGCATTTCGCTTTTTCTGTGCACTTTATACGGTCCGGATATTGAGCCATGCCGAAAGTTCTGATCGCTGACAAACTTTCCGTCTCGGCCGCGGAAACCTTCAAGACCCGGGGCGTCGATGTTGATGTCATGACTGACCTGTCCAGAGACGAATTGATCAAAATTATCCCGGACTATGATGGATTGGTGGTACGTTCATCCACCCGCCCCGATGCGGACATGATTGCTGCGGCCACGAAATTGAAAGTCATCGGCCGGGCCGGGATCGGCACGGATAATATCGACAAGGTCGCCGCGACAGCCCGGGGGGTCGTCGTCATGAACACGCCGTTCGGCAATGCTGTGACCGCAGCCGAGCATACTGTCGCCATGATCTTTGCTGCCGCCCGTCAAATCCCGTCTGCGTCAGTGCGCACACAAAAAGGTGAATGGCCGAAGTCGGAGTACGAGGGCGTGGAACTTTACAACAAAACTCTGGGGGTGATCGGTTGCGGCAACATAGGTTCCCTCGTCATTGAACGCGCGCAGGGCCTGAAGATGAAAGTCCTCGGCTATGACCCCTATCTGTCCGGCGACCGCGCCGTGAAGCTGGGCGTTGAGAAGGTCGAACTGGACGACATTTTCAGGCGTGCCGATTTTATCACCCTCCATACCCCCCTGGTCGAGGGCACACGCGGCATTGTTTCACGGGAGCGGCTGGCCATGACCAAAAGAGGCGTTATTGTCGTCAACTGTGCCCGCGGCGGTCTGGTGGATGAAGAGGCTCTGAAGGATGCACTGGACAGGGGTCATGTGCGCGCTGCCGCCCTTGACGTGTTCGAAGCGGAACCTGCGATGGGAAATGTTCTGTTCGGCACGAAAAACTTCGTCGCAACGCCGCATCTGGGCGCATCCACCCTGGAAGCCCTGGAAAATGTCGCTGTGCAGATTGCCGGTCAGATGTCCGATTACCTCCTGACCGGAGCTGTCACCAATGCGCTCAACATGCCGTCTGTTTCCGCCGGGGAAGCCCCGCGACTGAAGCCGTTCATCACCCTTGCCGAAAAACTCGGCAAGCTGACAGGGCAACTGTTGCGGGCGCCGATGAAATCTGTCGAATTCACCTACAAGGGCGCAGTCACGGAACTGAACACCAAGCCCATGACAGCGGCGGCGCTGGCGGGGCTCCTCAAATCCACCATGCCCGGAGCCAATATGGTCTCCGCGCCGTCAATAGCCAAAGATCGCGGTATCGAGGTCAAGGAAAGCTACATTGACGAATCCGAACGCGCCGAAAGTCTTATCCGGGTTGCTGTCGATACGGATGAGCGAAAATTTGCTATTTTTGGCACCCTGTTTCGTGGCGAGCCGCGCATTGTGCGCATCTTCGGCGTGCCCATGGATGCCGGGTTTTCCGATCATATGCTCTACGTCCGTAACGAAGACAGGCCGGGTTTTATCGGAGCCTTGGGGAACGTCCTTGGCGAGAACGGGATCAATATCGCGACATTTGCGCTGGGCCGGATGGATAATGGTATTGAGGAAGCGGTCTGTCTCGTCTCGGTTGATGAACCTGTGTCCGCAGCGGTGGCTGATCAGATACGTGCCATTGATCAGGTCAAGGTTGTAAACACAGTGTCGATGTAGTTATCCCGTCACAGATGGGTCAGGGACGGGGCGGTTGCTCAAGCAAGGGATTCTTATGGCGAATGTCGTTGTAGTCGGTTCCCAATGGGGCGACGAGGGAAAGGGCAAGGTCGTTGATTGGCTGTCCAGCCGTGCCGATGTCGTGGTGCGGTTCCAGGGCGGCCACAATGCCGGGCACACATTGGTTGTCGATGGTGAGACCTACAAACTTTCCCTTTTGCCTTCCGGGATTGTGCGGAGCGGCAAGCTGTCGATTATCGGAAATGGAGTCGTACTCGACCCCTGGGCATTTCTTGACGAAATTGAGCGCGTCAGGGGTCAGGGCGTAAAAGTCCATGAAGGCAATCTGAAAATCTCCGAAAACGCGGCCCTTATCCTGCCGATTCATCCGGAATTAGACGGCATTCGCGAAAACCGTGCCGACGGGATTAAAATCGGTACAACCAAACGCGGCATCGGACCGGCCTATGAAGACAAGGTTGCCCGCCGTGCCATTCGCGTATGTGACCTGGCCGACGAAGATCATTTGATGGAGCGGATTAAAAATTTGCTGCACCATCACAATGCGTTGCGCAGAGGTTTGGGGCATGACCCCTGTTCCGCCGAAGACCTGCATGCGGAATTGGTGGAAATTGCACCGAAAATCCTGCCCTTCATGGCCCCGGTCTGGTTCATGCTCAACGACATGATGCGATCCGGGAGAAAGATCCTGTTTGAAGGTGCTCAGGGCGTGATGCTCGACATAGACCACGGCACCTATCCCTTCGTTACCAGTTCCAACACGGTTGCGGGACAGGCATCGGCGGGATCCGGCATCGGGCCGGGGCGACTCAAATATGTGCTCGGTATCACTAAAACCTACACGACCCGGGTCGGCGAGGGCCCGTTCCCGACAGAACTGCACGACGGCATCGGTCAACGGATCGGTGAAAGGGGACATGAATTCGGCACGGTGACCGGTCGTCAGAGACGCTGCGGCTGGTTCGATGCCGTTATGGTCAGACAGGCTATTGCGACGGGCGGGATTACAGGCATTGCCCTGACAAAACTGGATGTGCTGGACGGTCTCCCGGAAATCAGGATTTGCACGGCATACACTCTCGATGGACGGTCGATGAGATATCTGCCTGCGGGCGTCACCAACCAGGCCGGTATTGAACCCGTATACGAAACAATGAAAGGCTGGAGCGGTTCGACCCGGGGCGCCCGCTGCTGGGCTGATCTTCCCGCCGAGGCAGTCAAGTATGTCCGCCACGTTGAGGAACTCATCGGCTGCCCTGTTTCAATGGTCTCCACCTCGCCGGAACGCGAAGACATTATCCTTATGCAGGATCCGTTCGCGATACAATAGATGGCCCACACCGAAACTCATGATTTGGAGGCCTTGCAGCCTGGTCCGTTTTCCGGGCGAGGTCTCTTATACCCGACCGTTATTCCGGTCATGCGGGGCAGGGTGCCCTGTCTGGCGCCCCTTGCACTTGCATGATTTCCGATGACGTGTCAGAATGCCCGGAGCGATGAGGGCATGTTCATGTGAGTCGCGGGATTACAGGGCTTCTGCGGGAGGGGGTGGGGTGAATTTTCCGGAAGTCCCGATTGGTAGGGCATTTGACATTTTCAACGGCGCAACCCCCGCTTCTGATGAGTCGGCCTTTTGGGATGGTGACATTCCCTGGGTCAGCCCCGCTGATCTTGGAAAGTTAAAAACCCGTTTCATAGAACGCGGCAGGCGCAGCATCACCCGCAACGGTTATTCAAGCTGTGCAACTCAAATGGTTCCAGAAGGGACAATCATTCTCTCAACCCGCGCCCCCATCGGACACATTGCCATTGCTTCCCAATCGATGTGCTTCAGTCAGGGCTGTCGTGGCTTGAGGCGGCAGGGCAGGGAACAACTTTTGTGGAGCTTGGACGCCATAAGCTCAAGGCGGAACGAATTCCGCTTCCCGACCTTGCAACCCAGGGCCGGATTGCGGACTTTCTTGACCGCAAGACCGCGACAATAGACGAGCTGATAGAGAAGACCGATGCTTCCGTCGACCTCTGGAAGGAATATCGCGCCGCCCTCATCACCGCCGCCGTTACAGGACAGATTGACACAACAACATGGAAAGGGCACACTGGCCATCGCCCCGCCCCCAACACTGCCGAAACAGATGTTGATGCGGAAAAAACGCGACACACAGGAAACTGACCTGTAATCATAACCTCAAGCGGATTTAATTCCTGCGACTCGAAAATCCTTTTTGCCCGGCATTTTGTATTTTGTGATGTGTCCATTCGGCACTCCGGCTTGACGACAGGGCTCGTACTTATATGCAGTGCGAACATCCAGATACTGGAGGATGATATGGCTATTCAAACCCGAAACCCGGTGACCGGAAAGGTTGTCAGGACATTCAAAGCCCACACCGATACCGAAATCGGGGCGGCAATCGTACGTTCCTATCAGGCGTTTCTGGAGCTGCGAAACTGGAGCTTTGAAAAACGTGCCGCCTGTATGGTCAGGGTGTCAGACATTCTGGAGGGTGAGGCTGAAGCGCTGGGCCGGATTGCAACGCTCGAGATGGGCAAGACACATGGCTCGGCTATTGCCGAAGTAAAAAAATGTGCCTGGGTATGTCGCTATTATGCTGAAGCGGCCGAAGCGCATCTGTCCGATGATCACATTGAAACACGGGCATCAAAAGCCTTTCGCAAATATATGCCGCTTGGGCCTGTGCTGGCTGTTATGCCGTGGAATTACCCGTTCTGGCAGGTCTTCCGGTTTGCGGCTCCGGCGCTGATGGCCGGTAATACAGGTCTTTTGAAGCACGCCTCCAATGTTCCTCAATGCGCATTGGCAATTGAGGATATCTTCAAACGTGCCGGATTTCCGGACGATGCTTTCCGGACACTTCTGATCAGCGGGTCACAGGTTGAGAAGGTCCTGCGCCATGATCTGGTCAAGGCGGCCACGTTGACCGGGTCGGAACCGGCGGGCGCGTCGGTCGCCTCAATTTGCGGTTCGGTCATAAAACCGACCCTGCTTGAACTTGGGGGTTCGGACGCATTTATCGTTATGCCCTCGGCCGATCTGGATGAGGCTGTCAAAGTGGGTACCACAGCCCGGACACAGAATAATGGCCAAAGCTGCATCGCGGCCAAGCGCTTCATTGTTCACACCGACATCTATGATAAGGTGAAAGCACGATTGGTTGAGGCGTTTGAGGCATTGAAAATCGGTGATCCCATGGCAGACGATACGGATATCGGGCCGCTGGTGAATGAAGCTGCCTTGAAAGACCTGACCGCACAGGTCGATATGGCGGTTGCTGACGGGGCTTCAGTTGTGACAGGTGCGGTGGCCATTGACAGCGAGGGTTATTTCTTCCGCCCCGGCATTGTCGAAAACCTGCCGAACGGCTCGCCGGTGTACTATCAGGAACTCTTCGGACCGGTGGCTCTCCTGTTCAAGGTCGATGATCTGGATACAGCTATTGACCTTGCCAATGACTCACCGTTTGGACTGGGTGCGGCCATATTCACACAGGATGAAGATGAGAAGGAACGGGCAATCAACCGGATTGAAGCCGGAGCAACATTTGTCAATTCCATGACATCATCTGATCCGCGTTTGCCGTTCGGCGGGATCAAGCGCTCCGGCTACGGACGCGAATTGGCTGCAGAAGGTATCCGGGCCTTTTGTAATGTAAAAACCGTTTCCATCGCGTAGAGCATAAGCTTGGGGCAAATATATGTCGGACTTACAGGTGCAATCCCGAAAAAAACAGGGACATTTCTGGCTTGATTTCGGGCCGCTGCTTTTGTTTTTCGGGGCCTTTCTTTATTTCAAACGCGAAAATCCGGATCAAGCCATGGTTTGGGCCGCCGGAGTGTTGGGCGTCGCGGCCATACTGGCAACAGGGGTTGCCTGGCTGAAACATCGCTACCTGTCAGGGATATTGATTCTGTCTACCTGCCTCGTTGTTTTTTTTGCTGCCCTCACATTCTTCACAGGCAACAAGACTTTTCTGTTCATGAAGCCGACAATCGTAAATCTGTTCTTCGCATCCGCTGTGTTCGGCGGCGTCTTTCTCGGGAAAAACATTATCAAAGTAATCATGGGCGGCGCCTTTGAAATGTCGACTGATAAATGGAATGTTATGGCGATACGCTGGGGTTGTTTTTTTGTCGCCCTGGCTGTTGTCAATGAAATTGTCTGGCGCAATTTCAGCGAGCAGTTCTGGGTCAATTTCAAAGTGTTCGGGTTTCTGCCGCTAACCTTCCTGTTTACCCTGTCACAGGTTCCCTTCATCCGGAAGCACGGAAAAATGAGGGGGGCTGGGGAAACGGATTAAATCCTTGCCTTCCTACAACAGGAGCTGTTTAATCACGTTGCATTCGGCCTTGCGGCAGTTATTGCAGGTTCAAGCCATGCGACTGCACGGTTTTGATAGCGTCCGGTTTGTCGGGTCGCTTTGGACAGACCATAACGCCCGGCTTTTGAATTGCACCCATCCTGTTGTCTGCTATAACGGAACAAATGCTGATTATTTCGAGTGAGGATTGAACATGGCGTCTCTTGACAGTTTTAATTGCGAACGTGAACTCGGTATTGGAGGCGGAAACTACACCTATTACGATCTGGGTGAGGCCGAAAACAATGGGCTTGACGGTATTTCCAGACTGCCGAGATCATTGAAGGTTCTGCTGGAAAATCTGCTGCGTCACGAAGACGGGACAACTGTCAGGAAAGAAGATATTCAGGCCGTTGCGGATTGGCTCAAAACCGGGACATCAACCCATGAGATCGCCTATCGTCCGGCCCGTGTCCTGATGCAGGACTTTACGGGAGTGCCCGCCGTTGTTGACCTTGCGGCCATGCGCGACGCCATGGTCAATCTGGGTGGAGATGCCGAAGATATTAACCCGCTCAACCCGGTCCACCTCATAATCGACCACTCGGTTATGGTTGATTATTTCGGAACGCCGGACGCATTCAGGAAAAACGTCCAGCGTGAATATGAACGTAACGGCGAACGGTATGACTTCCTGAAGTGGGGGCAGGAAGCCTTTGACAATTTTGCCGTGGTTCCACCCGGCACCGGTATCTGTCACCAGGTCAATCTGGAACATCTTGCCCAGACCGTCTGGACAAAAACCGAAGGCGGCAGGACTTATGCCTTCCCGGATACGCTTGTCGGTACCGACTCACACACGACCATGATTAACGGTTTGTCCGTATTGGGTTGGGGGGTCGGCGGTATTGAGGCCGAGGCCGCCATGCTGGGTCAGCCCGTTTCCATGCTGATCCCCGAAGTGATCGGTTTCGAACTGACCGGCAAATTGCCGGAAGGTTCAACGGCGACAGACCTTGTTCTGCGTGTCGTTGAAATGCTGCGCAGGAAAGGCGTTGTCGGCAAATTCGTCGAATTTTACGGTGAGGGTCTGGATCATCTGTCCCTTGAGGATCAGGCAACGCTCTCGAATATGGCGCCGGAATACGGTGCAACCTGCGGCTTTTTTCCCGTTGATGCAGATACACTGCGTTATCTGGAGGCGACCGGACGCGACGGGCACCGCATCGAACTCGTCGAGGCCTACTCAAAGAAGCAGGGCCTCTGGCGTGATGGAAGCGTGGCTGAATATACTGGCACAATTCATCTGGACATGGGTACGGTTGTGCCGTCTATTTCCGGGCCGAAGCGTCCGCAGGATCGCTTTCCGCTTAAAGGGGCGAATAGACAATTTGCCAAAATTCTTCGCGATGAGTTCGGCAAAACGTCAACAGGTGACAGCTCTGTCCCTGTTGAAGGCAGGGACTGGTCGATTAACCACGGCGATGTGATGATCGCGGCGATTACGTCCTGCACCAACACGTCCAACCCGTCTGTCATGATGGCCGCGGGTCTTGTGGCCAGGCGGGCCAATGAAAAGGGACTGACTGTGAAGCCTTGGGTCAAGACATCCCTCGCCCCCGGCTCACAGGTTGTGGGCGAATATCTGGAAAAATCCGGTCTTCAGGATGAGCTGGATGAACTTGGCTTCGACGTGGTTGGCTATGGTTGTACGACCTGTATCGGGAACTCCGGTCCGTTGGCTCCGGAATTGGCCAAGGCCATTGCAAACGGCGATTTGGTGTCCTGTTCTGTTCTGTCCGGGAACCGGAATTTTGAAGGCCGCATCGGGCCGGATATCAAGGCCAATTTTCTGGCCTCTCCACCGCTTGTTGTCGCTTACGCGCTGGCCGGGTCACTGCACCATGATTTCGATTCCGACCCGCTCGGCACGGCCCGTGACGGCCAGCCGGTTTATCTGAAAGACATCTGGCCGACTTCCGGCGAAATCGCAGAAATCGTCCGCAAAACCATTAACCGCAAAATGTTCATTGATCGCTATGCCGATGTCTACAAGGGTGATGACCAATGGCGTGATATAACTGTTGAAGGCGGCAAGACCTATAACTGGAGTTCATCATCAACCTATGTCCGCAACCCGCCCTATTTCGACGGAATGACAACAACCCCCGACCCGGTGGAAGATGTGCAGGACGCCTATGTGCTGGCGCTTCTGGGCGATTCCATCACGACCGATCATATTTCACCGGCAGGATCAATCAAGCATGACGGTCCGGCAGGAATGTATCTGTCCGAACGGCAAGTGCCGAAATCCGGGTTCAACTCCTTCGGCTCGCGGCGCGGCAATCATGAGGTCATGATGCGCGGAACATTCGCCAATATCCGTATCAAAAATCACCTCGTCCCCGGCACGGAAGGCGGTATCACCCGGCACGTGCCGTCCGGTGAGGTTATGAGTATTTTTGAGGCGTCCGAAAAATACCGCGCCGAAGGTGAGGACCTTGTTGTGTTCGCCGGGTCCCTTTACGGCAACGGCTCGTCTCGCGACTGGGCTGCGAAAGGCACGGTTTTGCTGGGTGTGAAGGCGGTTGTGGCCGAGAGTTTTGAACGTATCCACCGCTCCAACCTGATCGGTATGGGTGTTCTGCCGCTGGAATTCCAGGACGGTGAAAACTGGCAGAGCCTCGGCATGAAAGGCTCGGAACGGGTGACGATCAAGGGCATCAAAAACCTCACCCCCCGCGGTGAGCTGGATGTCGGGATCGCCTTTCCGAGCGGCGAGACAAAGACGATCACGGCCAAGGTGCGCATTGATACCGACAATGAGCATGCGTACTTCAAACACGGCGGCATTCTGCACTACGTGCTAAGGAGTCTTGGGACGGCCGCCTAAACCGGGTTATCGGACAAAATCCCGGGGGAATGATATACTGACGGGAACGAAAAACACGGGCCTGGATCGACACCTTCACCGAGCGAGTGAAGATAGGTTGGTTATGACCTATTGTCCATGTGGGACACGAAGTCTTCCCAAGGTATCTTTTTACCGTTCTTTCTATTGGTTTTTCCTTTACACCATATCAATCCGGTTTTCGTAATGTAAACGTCACCGAGAAAGGCGTCGTTGTTATCACGAATCTCAAACCCGACGCCCTTGGTCTTGACGTCCATGTCAATCGCAAACTCCTTAATTTTTACTTTCATGGGAGGCCCCACAAATTTTTCCTGTGCGCACAGGTTTGGAAGGGTGGCGGTGGTAAAACAGTTGAATTTGTACGTAAACAAAAAACGCAAGACTGTTGCGAATTTATTCGGACTCGCCAGGACTCTGGAAAGCGACACAGAAAGCGACACAGCCAGTCAGGATCAGTCATTTTTCTGTCCCCGGATACGAGTGCGGCCACATCTATAGGGCGTATTTTCAGAGTTGTTTTTCGGGGCAAACTTAAGTTCACCATCGCCAATGCGGAGGCAAACATCCTGACGGCTGTTATATCGCTGGAAGAAACCGCGCCGCCGGAATATGGACACCTGCTTGTCGTGAGAATCCGTGAAGAGCTTCCCGCAAGCTGGATTAGCCCGAAGTACAGATACATTGTCAACCTCCGTGATCCGCGGGACCGTCTTTGTAACATTTACCACTGGTGGTG
>JACOMS010000040.1 GCA_014324115.1 Hyphomonadaceae bacterium | reverse complement strand
GTACGCCTGACCCAGGCCGATGTGGATGACATTTCAGCAGCCGGCAATAACCCGATCGGTCAGGCGGGTGATATCGTGTGCCAGGTGACCCGTGACCTGGCCAAGATCGGCTCGACAGACCGTGTCCTGGGCAATGAGGCCTACGAATCCATACGCGGCGTAATCGTCGGTTCCGGTGTAACCAACCAGACGATTGAGGACATTGATGCCTGTCTCCCTCTCAATCTCTTTGGCGACGGAAACTCCTCTCCCGAGGCGGTTGATTATGTATCGCAGAGCGGTATTTTTTCGACCGATATTGAGCAGCGCATCTGGTCAGCCAATATTTCGGGTGATCTGTTCAGGTTACCGGCGGGCTGGGTGCAATTCGCCGCAGGTTATGAAACCCGTTCGGAAACTGCCGCCTTCAAGACCAGCGGCGACATTGAGGTCGGCCTCGGTCGGTCAGCGGCGACACCCAGCACGGGCGGCACATATTCTACCGATGAGTATTCCGGCGAACTGCTGGTTCCCATTGTCAGCCCGAAGATGGATATTCCCTTCGTAAACTTCCTTGAAGCCGAGGGGGCATACCGTCGTATTGAAAACTCCCAGGCCGGAGCCGCCGATGTCTGGACAGTCGGCGGAACCTGGAGGCCGGTCGAGAGCCTTACCCTTCGCGGTAACCGGACCCGTTCGGTCAGGGCCCCGTCCCTGACCGAGCTGTTTCAGCCGATTGTAACGACGTTTTCTTTTGCTGATGACCCGTGTGACGAAAGATTCATCGCAGATGAGCCAAGCCGGGCTGCCAACTGTGCGGCCGCCGGAATCATGCAACCGTTTATATATCAAGTGTTGTAAACGCAAGTGCGCGGGGGTTGTCAGGCGGTAATCCTGACCTCCTGAACGAAACGGCCGACGGCTGGACGATCGGAGGTATTTTTCAGCCCGAATTCATTCCCGGTCTTACCGTCACTGCGGACTACATCAACATCGAGATTGCCGATTTGATCGACGTTCGCTCTCTTGAACAGAACCTGGAGGCATGTTATGATGCTGATGACTTCAATCCGGGCTCGGAGGTTTGCCAGGCATTCACCCGCGATGCATCCGGTCAGATTTCAGGCTTCCTGTCGGGTCAGACCAATGCCGATGATGCAGCTTACGAATTCGTGGATATTCGTGCCGACTATGCCTTTGAGGTGGCCGATCTGTTCAATATGTTGGGAGGTGACAGCAACCGGGATCTGGGTGAGCTGTCTATTGACACGATTATTTTCCACGCCATCAAGCGTGATATTATCGTTGACGGTGTAACGCTGGATAATACGATCGGCGGTTTCGGTGATCCGAAATGGTCCAGCACAACTGACTTCACCTACGAGAGGGGCGGGTTGCGTCTGTTCTGGCGCATGTTTCAGCAGGATGACCGGCTGTACAGTCCATCCGGCAACAATACATTTGTTGATGAAAATGACAATATCATCAGGGATGACGGCTGGCGCTTCATGCACAACGCTTCCATAGCTTACGACCTGTCAACCCTCACAGATGCCTACGACAAGCCCATTATCATACAGATGAATGTGGACAATGTCTTCGACCGGGCACCGGGCCGCGGGTTGCGGCGCGTTTTCGGTAATTTCGGTCAGGCTGAAATTTTTGGTCGCCGCTTTACGGTTCGGGCGCGCGTCGTGTTTTAGTCGCGGGAAGCCGCCCCGGGCGGCTTCTGACCGGCGTGCGCCGGATGCACAAATGTATTGACCGTCAATCTCCCGATCCGCGGATCATCCGAAAAACTGTCTTCGGTTCCCGGCAGGATTGTGTGCAGGTTTGAACCGAAATAGAGAATAGCCCGGTTGTACCTGGCCTTTACGGTTCTGATCCGGTCAAAACGTCTGTCATTGCGTGTGTAGTATTGCGGCGTCGGCGCCCCGAGCGAGTCGTGATCCGCCTCGACACCCTGTTTGTAGGCGGCAAACCTGTCGTTTGGAACGGTCTCAAACCCCGTGCGTCTCTGACGAAAAAATGCCGTGCCGCCGTGGTGTTCGTAACAGAGATAATGAAGAATGGCGACCTTGCGGTCATCGCCGCCGTCCACATGCGGGAGCCTCTGAATGTAGTTCAACTGTGCCGGCGGTGTCGTCAGGAGAGAATAAAAGCATTCCTGCACGCTCACGCCGCCCCGATAGTCAAAGTGATGTATCAGAATATCCGACAGCCCGCGCCGGACAGGAGCGAAATACGGCTTCGGCACAGGGGCCCTGATCCCCGGATAGTGTCTGGCAACCGGTCTGAAACTTCGTCGGTCGGCATCGTCAACACAGACGGTCGGCAGGGGATGAAAATTGTCAATAATGACAAGCGGACGCCCTTCCCGGCCAATCAGAACTTTTTGCGCCTGCCACCACCGGGCGGAGTGGACGCACAGGATTTCCACAGGGAAAGACCTATTCGATATCCGGAATATCGGCCAGGAGCTCCTGGCCCGGCTCAAGTCCTGCTCTGGCGTCAATCACGGCTCTGACCTCGGGGAGGGCCGCGACTTCGCGTAAAAGATCAAGGTCCTGGCGGGCCGAGACGGCGCTGCCGAGGATTTCTTCAAGCTGTTCCGTTGCACTTTTCGGGCGGGGGAACATTTTGAGGCGCACCCCGGAGTCTTCGTCAATACCGGCAAGGCGCCTGGCGGCGGCAATGGCCGTCATCAGTCCGCCCTGCTCATCCACAAGGCCGTGTTCCAGGGCCTGCACCCCTGTCCAGACCCGTCCCTTTGCAACTTTGCCCACCTGGTTAACGGACATGTTGCGACCCTCGGCGACGCGGCTGACGAAACCGTTATAAATATCCTCAAGCCGTGCGCGAAAGGCGAGGCGCTGTGACTCGGTAAAGGGCACATCAACGGAGAAGGCACTGACAAAATCACCGCCCACATCCAGCTGTTCGACGTTGTAACCGATCATGGCGTAACTGTCTTCAAATGCGATCTTGCCCCCGAGCACACCGATGGACCCCGTGATCGTGCCGGGCAAAGCGACAATATGGTCCGCATTGGCGGAGACATAGTAACCGCCCGAGGCTGCGTACTGTCCCATGCTGACAATGACCGGTTTACCCGCGTCCCTGGCGCGCTGAACGGCGTCATGGATCTGGTCCGAGGCGGTAGCCGACCCTCCCGGCGTGCTGACCCGGAAAAGGATGGCTTTGACAGACTCGTCCATGGCGGCGTCATTGATGGCCTGGGACACCGTATCCCCTCCCATGGTGACAGAGGATGAAAGGGGGTTTGATCCGTCCCTGGATTCGCCGTTGACCACAGAGCCCTGTCCACCGACAAAAGCAATTACCGGAGCAGAGAAATCCGGTGTGACACTATAGGAGTGGACGGAGTCGAATCTGACGGAGCCGCCGCCCGCCTTGTCCCGGGCATAATCGCGTGCATCCAGATAATAGCCGATCTCGTCCACAAAGCCGAGGGCGGAAGCCTCCTCTGCCGTATGCGGCGCGTCTGTAAAAGCAGTCTTGACGGCGGACGGTGTCAGGCCGCGGTCCAGGGCGATATTTTCAACAGCCGTAAGGTAAAGCGAGTCCAGCAATGACAATGTTGCCTCGCGGTGGGAGTCGGTGAAGCCCGTTTCCATGTAGGCATTGGCGGCTGACTTGTACTCATGAAACTGCTCAATCTGTGGCTCGGCTTCGATTTTGTCCAGTATACCGCGGTAAAATCCGACTTCGGAGTGGATCCCCGCTACGGAAAAGGAGGTTGCACCCTGCTGCCAGATTTCGTCGGAGGCTGAAACCGCCATATAGGCGGTAAAGGATGTCCCTTCAAAACCCTGCGCATGGGTAATCACGAATTTCCCGCTGGTTTTGAAATCCTCGATAGCGAGGCGAATTTCTTCGGCACTGGCCGGGACCATACCGTATTCGTTGGCACGAATCAGCAAACCCTTGACATCGGGATCGTCCCCGGCAGCGTGGAGCTTCTGCACAATTCCAACGACAGACGGCGGGGGATCGCCGAAAATGCTTCTGCCACTGTCGTGATCACGCAAGGGGTCCCGCAAATCCAGAGTCAGAACATATGTCTCGGCGGGTTTGAAAGCCGCCCCTATACTTCCGGCAAGGCCGATCACCACAGTCAGCAGCAACAGCACCACGAAAAACATGAAGATGCCGACAACGGTTCCGAAAACTGTAGTGAGAAAACGACCCATGACCTATCCTTCCTTTACCCTTACCTTCGCATTATAGGCCGGATTTATCAGTTTACAAGTCGATTTCATTGTTTATCGATAAAATTTTATCACGGGACCGATTTTTGATGAACCCTGCGACAGCACGACAGGCCAGCCCGCTGCATTTTATTGCCTCAAACCCGTTGCAGCCTGAAGGCGCAGGTCTTATGACGCGCCTGTGTTGGGGTATAGCCAAGCGGTAAGGCAGCGGTTTTTGGTATCGCGATCCCTGGTTCGAATCCAGGTACCCCAGCCATTCCGGGATGGCCCCCTGAAAAACTCACAAAAAATCGTTAAATTAATCATGACAACGGTTGATTAAGTTATTTCCATGGTGTAGTGTCAGCCCGAAATGACAGTAACACTGCTTGGGACGGGTGTGGATAAAGGGAGGATGTGAGTGGTAAATCTGCCGACTTCGTATGCGGGAGTATCCATGTGTGCCGACGCGGCCAGGGCCGTTGCCGTGGCGGGTTGCGTTACTTTGGCGGCCTTGGCTGATTCGCTCGCTCAGGCGCAGGACTCCAGCGCAGAGGGCACCTATGCGGCCATTCTCCGGGAAATTGCCGATATGGAAACCTCCATCGCGCACAGGGAGGTCTATCTGGAGACGCAGAGAGCTGAGATTGCGTCTCTGGAGCAGCAAATCAGCGAAGTGCAGGGCACAATCGACTCAATCGGGCCGATGATCAGTAAAATGGTATCGTCCATTTCCAGTGAAATTGACTCCGATATACCGTTTAATGCCGAGGAGCGGTTTAACCGTCTTGGCAAGTTGCAGGAGGTCGTCGCTGATCCCGAGGCTGCGGTGTCGGACAAATGGCGTCGGGCCCTCGAAATTTACAAGGCCGAGGTTTTTTACGGAAATACCATGCAGGCTTATAGCGGCAATCATCCGACAGCCCCGGGGACGCGCCTGCAGGCCTGTCGTGACAATCGAAAAAGTTCGGCCTGTGCCATAGACAATGTCAGCAGGGAGGTATCCAAAAGACTGGAAAACGGGGCGACGATCGACGAGGTGGCGGACGGTCTGAGGGACGGAACCTATCTGCGTTACGGGCGTCTGTCTTTTGTCTACCTTCAGGCTGATGACAGCGAGGTGCTGCGTTACGATCCGGAAACGGGCGAATGGGCAGGAGTTGTCGGCGGCCGGGCCCTCGGTATTCGCCGTGCGGTCAAGATTGCCGTGGGTGAGGCGGCGCCCGGTGTTGTGGAGGTCCCGGTTTATGTCTCGAACTGATTTTATGGCCCGGTCGTGTGACGGGATGCAACCGGGCCTGGAGTTTTTGCAAGCTGTTCGGATTGCAGAAAGGTGATGGGAGAATCGCCACCCATGCGTGCCGCGGGGTGTCTCGCGGGGCGGAACAAATGAAACTAACCTGGAAGGAAACCATGTTGAAACTTTCAAGACCCAAGCACCTGATGTTGGCCGGTGTGACAGCGCTGGCTTTCGCTGCGCCTGCGCATGCGCAACTCGACAGTGCCCTGAGTGCGGCGAAAGCCTCCACGGCAGCAAGTGAGGCTTCACAGAGACGCGTGGAGCAGCTGGATGATGAAGCGGATCAGATGATCCGTGAGTACCGCGCTGTTTTGCAGCAAAAGGACAATGTCGGTCTCTACGTGGCACAACGGGAAATTTACCTGCAGTCACAAGAGGCCGAAATTGCATCACTCAACAGACAGCTTGGAACAGTTGAGCAGATCAAGCAGGGCATGATCCCCATGATGCTGCGCATGACAGCCGAGATCGAAGACTCCATCAGGTCTGATGTGCCGTTCCTGCTGGATGAGCGTCTGGCGCGCGTTGAACGTGTCAAACAGGTTCTCTCGGATCCCGCAGTATCGCCTGCCGAGCAATATCGTCAGGTTCTGAATGCTTTCAAGGTCGAAGTGTCTTACGGACAGGGGCTTGACTCCTACGAAGGTGCGCATCCGACCCGTCCGGGTAATGTGGTCAATTTTGTGCGTTTCGGGCGCGTGGCCTTTGTTTACATGACCAAGGATGAAAGCGAGATTGCCCGCTACAACATGGATACAGGCGAATGGGATCGGCTCACCGGTAACAAGGCCATTGATATGCGTCAGGCCATTCGCATTGCTAACGGTGAAGCCGCACCGAGGGTGGTGACGGCTCCGGTCATGAAATAAAAACAGGGACACAGAACAATGATTAAATCCATGAATATGCTCAAAGGAATTGCTGCTACGGTCGTGGCGGCTTCGGTGATGCTCACGGCCGTACCGGCCAATGGGCAGGTCACGTCAATCCAGTCGGTTCTTGACCAGGTGCGTGAGAATGCGCAAAGGGTTGAGCAGGAGAACCGTCAGCGTGAGGCGGAATTCCGCCAGCGCCGCGATGAGCAGGCCGCCTTGCTGGCCCAGGCCCGCGCCGAGCTGGCGGCGCTGGAGCGTCGTTCCCGCGTCGTGCAAAATCAGTCTGACGCCAATCAGGCCAATATCGACGTGCTGGCGGAAGAGCTTCGCCTCGCCCAGGGTGACTTTGGCGAGGTGTTCGGTCTGGCCCGCGCCAAGGCCGCTGAATTCAAGGCAATGCTCGACAGTTCCCTGATTTCATCGCAATACCCGGCCCGCACGGAGGTGCTGGGTCGCGTAGCAGAGTCCAAAGCTCTGCCAAGCACGGATGATCTGAACACCATCTGGGAGAACATGTTGCGGGAGATCCGTGCCCAACGCGAGATTGCCACGTATGACGCGCCTGTTGCAAATGTGGAGGACGGAGCGTCGCAGTCCGTCACACGCGTCGGGCCGTTTGCTGTTTTCACCGCCGACACGGCCAACTTCCTCGCCTACAAGGCACCGGGGGAATCAGGCGGCATTTCCCTCGCCAAACTGCCGCGGCAACCGGGCGGGGCCATCAGTAAAGCCGCCCGCCGTGTGGCAGCTGCGTCTGACGGTGAACTGGTTTACGCGCCCCTTGATCCGACGCGCGGCAGCCTCCTCGCCTCGTTTGAGCGCGTCCCGACCGTTACAGAACGGGTTGGCCGTTTCTGGCTGTTCGAGGGCGGATTTGGCGGCACAGTGGGTGTGATCATTCAATGGATACTCGCCCTCGGCATCGTTCTCGGCCTTTTGAAAATCATCAGTCTGCTTATGACCTTCATGGCCGTAGGCGCCCAGAAGCGCAAAGCGCAGGCTTCCAGGAATAATCCGCTGGGTCGCATCATGACAGCCTATGACAATGCCAGGAACGATGACGCCGAGACCGTCGAGCTTGTCCTTGACGAAGCCATTCTGAAGGAATCCCCCAAACTGGAACGTGGTTTGAACCTGCTGAAACTGTCCGCCGGTATCGCCCCGCTACTGGGTCTTCTGGGTACGGTGACAGGTATGATCAAGACCTTTCAGGCCATGATGATTTACGGAACAGGAGACCCCCAGCTGATGGCAGGCGGTATTTCCGAGGCGCTGGTCACGACCATGCTGGGCCTGATTGCGGCGATCCCTCTGCTTGTCCTGCACAGTATCTGTTCCTCACTCGCCCGGGGTGTCCAGAGCACCCTTGAGGAGCAATCGGCAGGTATTGTGGCGCGCCACGTCGAGAGCCGCGGTTAATCCGCGGCATCTGCAACAAGAGTTAAGTCATGAATGCGTTAGGGAACCTGCAGGAATTTCTCGGAACAGGCGGCAATGTGCTCTTTGTGATCATGATCGTCGCCTTCGTTCTCTGGAGTTTTATTCTGGAGCGTGTCGCCTATTATGTCTTCGCGCACAGATCCATGAGAGAAGCGCTCAAGCGCGAATGGGATGAGCGTAAAGATAAAATCTCCTGGCAGGCCCATGCCATTCGTGACGAGTTGATTTCCCAGGTAAAATCCAGGACCGAAGCCAATGTCACGATGATTAAAACGATGGTGGCCCTGTCTCCGCTTCTGGGTCTGCTCGGCACCGTGACCGGTATGATTGAGGTATTCGACGTGATGGCCCTGTCCGGGTCATCAAATGCGCGCGCCATGGCGGGCGGGGTCTTCAAGGCGACTATTCCGACCATGGCCGGTATGACCGTTGCCCTGTCCGGTATCTATTTTCCGACATTCTTTGATCGTAAGAGTCGCCGCGAAACGGCACAGTTCGCGGATGATTTGGGAGCCATTTAATGAAGCGTCGCAAAAAGTTCGAAAATGACGAGGCCGCCGTCGATATGACGCCGATGCTTGATATTGTCTTCATTATGCTGATCTTCTTCATTGTGACGGCCACCTTTCTGGACGAGCGCGGTATTGATCTGACTCAACCGCCGCCACCACCGGATGACGACATGCAGCCCAATCCGAAGCCGGCTATCACAATTTACGTGGACAAGCGCAATGTCTGTGCCGTGGATAACCGCCAGACAGAATGTGACCGTGTTTCCCTGGCCGTTGAGCGCCTGCTGGCTGACAAGCCCGGCGCCAACGTCATCCTGCGCGTGCATGCACAGGCCAAGCATGATCTTCTGGTGGCCCTCAAGGACGGTCTGGATGATAGCGGTCTGCGGTCCAAAATCGAGATCGTGCGCGGCTAGTTGAACATTGGGGTTGAAACATTCAATTTTTGTGATAAGGTAGCACAATGGCAAGACGATCCCGAGTTGACATCGGTGACGAGGAAACCGAACTGAACATGACACCGATGCTGGACGTCGTGTTTATTCTGTTGATCTTTTTCATCGTGACATCCGTTTTTGTGAAAACGCCGGGGGTGGATCCGTTCAAACCCGAAGCGACAACGGATGACGAATGGGACCCGACAATTCTGGTTGGCGTCAACAGTCTCAATGAAATCTGGATTGACAAGCGTCCCTACGATGTAAGTGAGATTCGTCCGGTGATACAGTCCATGAAGGACGAAAACCCCAAGGCGCAGGCCATTATCATCGGTGATCGCGATGCGGAGGCGGGTGTTGTAATGGAAATCCAGGAATTGATGCAGGATCTGCGAATTGAAACCCGGATATCTACTGAATAGGAGAACCTGAAAATGTTTGCTTTTGTCCGTTTATCTTTATCGGCCATTGTCGCAGCGGTTGTGACATTCGGCCTCTTTACGTTGATGACAATCCTGATTGCCGGTGAATTCAAGGCCGGTGAAAAGTCTGTCGCGGCAAATTTCGAAATCAATCCACAGGTTGACGATGTCAAAGTCATTCGTCGTGAAACAAAATTTCAGAAGGTCAAGAAAGTCGTCACCCCCCCGCCACCTCCGCAAATCGAGCGTCAGCAGGCCGCCAAGCCGACCGAGCCCATTGCGACTCTTGAGGGTGCGATACCGGAGTTTGAAGCGCCGAAAATTGACCGTCAAAACTTCAAAATTCAGGTCAGTGACCGCGATGCGCAGCCATTGGTACGTATTCCACCCGTTATGCCGCCGCGTGCGGAGAAATCCGGTCGTTGCAAGGTGCGTTTCGACGTGAGCCCGGAAGGGGCACCGTTTAATGTTGTCGTGACATATTGCTCGCAAAGCCTGTTTGAGCGTGCCTCAATCAAGTCGGTTCAAAAGTGGAAATACAACCCGAAAATTGTTGATGGCCGCCCGGTTGCCCGTAGCGGTGTGGAGACGACGATCACGTTCAGACTTACAGACGAGCGGGGGAATATCATTCCTGAATAGGACATGTGCCCGCCCCGGGTGGGGCGAGGCCCAATTTGACTGATGGAGATTCTGATGAGATCGTTTAAGCAAGCCCTCTATGTTGGCGCCGCGGCTGTTCTGTCCGTGGCGTCGACTCTGTCGGTAATGGCCCCTTCGGTTGCCCATGCACAGGCGACAGAAGGACGTCAGTTTGGTGCCAAGGCGGGCGCAATCGTTAATGAGGCCCTGCAATTTCTGAACAGCAACGAGTTTGCTTCGGCGGCTGCGAAATTGAAGGAAGCCATATCGCTCTCCGATCTCAACCCCTATGAACGCTCCACGATCTACCAGATGACGGGGGCGGCCCAGTATGAGTTAGACCAGTATGATTCGGCGATCTCATCTTTTGAAAGCGCTATTAACGCCGGCGGTTTGTTGCCGAACGAGGCTGATGCACTCCGCGTAAACATTGCGCAGCTTTTAATTGCCAATGGCCAATATGCCGAAGGGGCGCGGCGGCTTGAGGACTACCTGAACGGCGGCGGTCAGGAAAAGCCGCAATATGTGGAACTGCTGACCAATGCCTGGGTGCAGTCGGAAAACTACACCCGGGCCTTGCCGTGGGCGGAAAAGTGGTTCCGTCAGGCGAGCCCCAAAGAGCGTACGCATTTCGATTTGCTTAACTTCCTTTATAACAATCTCGGCATGAGCGGAAAACAGGCCGACCTCGTCAAAGTTATGATCGCCAGATGGCCGAACGACAAACAGCTCTGGGATAGCTGGAGTTCACTCCTTGCCAATGACGGACGTGAAAAGGATGCTTTCGAAGTCAACAAAATGCTTTATCTCTCCGGCGTGATGGATCAGGAGCAGGATCTGACCAGGGTTGTTCAGTATTACAGCTTCTACGATATGCCCTTCCAGGCTGCGCAAATTCTGGAAATGGAAATGAATGCAGGTCGTATTCCGCAAACGCCTGAGCGGCTGGTACAACTGTCGGACCTTTATCGCCAGGCTCGTGAATACAGGACGGCGATCCCCATTCTTGAGCGTGCAGCCTCGCAGTCCGGTAGAGCCAAACTTTATGCTGATTTGGGTGAGGCGCTTTACAATGAGGGCAATTGCGGCGCGGCCGAAGAGGCCTTCAAAGAAGCGATTGACCGGGGTTATAACCGCGGTAAATCCTGGATGTTGATTGCGACCTGCCGTTATGAAGACGCTCAGCGTGAAAAGCGGCAGGATTGTTCCGGCACTAGGGAAAGTCGCAGAAATTCGGTCAAAAATCGAAAGCGCGACCTCGCTATTGAGGCCTTTAACCAGGTGCCCGGCGGTTCCAGGGAAAGCCGTGATGCCAAAAGGTGGGTGCAGTTCATTCGGGCTGAGCGCAAGGCGCTGGAAGATCGTTGCACCTTTGAGGCTAATGTGGTCAAGGAACAGTGCTTCATTGCTATTCGCCAGGCCTACTCAAATCAGGTTTTCACGGGCGGTGAGCTGGAAATCACGGAAAGCTGCCAGCCTTTCCAGGCCGAGTTTGACCGCCTGTACCGTCAGGCCGTTAATCGGGATGCAGGTGGTTAGCTTTAGACCCGGACCCGGGCCGGGTCTGTGGAACACCCCGGCTTTGCGACGGACGCCTCCGTTTCCAGGACGGGCAGGATGAGAACCTGATTCGAGGGAGGCGGATGTTCCGCCTCTGCCGCTTGCGCAGACCGGGACGAATCCCGACAGGCAGAGCCAAAAGGACGACGAGGGCATGTTGACGTGATACGGTTCGCTTGTTCGTCCCTGTTTTACCCGTTCCTGTATTACTCCGGCAGGGCCCCCGAACCTGGAGTCCCGCAGGGCAGCAGGGTGGGGCTGACCGGGAGTTGCCCACCGACTGCCGCCACGGCAAAGGCATATTCCAGTGCGGTATCCCTGAGGCTGTCATAACGTCCGGAATCCCCTTGATGCCCGGCGTCCATGTTCATTTTGAGCATGATGGGGGCCGTGCCTGTCTGGTGGTCGCGCAGACGTGCGGCCCATTTGGCGGGTTCCCAATAAGTGACCCGGGGATCGGTCAAGCCGCCCGTAATCAGCACAGGCGGGTAATCCGCGTCAACAGTATTGTCGTAGGGTGAATAGGCGGCAATGCGTTCGAAGGCGGCCTTGTCCTCGCGCGGATTCCCCCATTCCGGCCATTCCGGCGGGGTAAGCGGCAGGGTGTCATCAAGCATGGTGTTGAGCACATCCACAAACGGCACGGCGGCGATGGCGCCCGCGAACAGGCTGGGTGCCTGGTTGAGGGCCGCACCTGCCAAAAGCCCGCCGGCCGAGCCGCCACAGGCCACGATTCTGCCCTTTGACGTATAGCCTGAATCGCAAAGTGCATATCCCGCATCGACAAAATCATTGAATGTATTGATCTTGGTCTCAAGTTTACCATCCAGATACCATTGATAACCTTTCGACATGCCGCCGCGAATATGGGCAATCCCATAGACGAAACCCCGGTCGACAAGCGACAGGATGGATGTGCGAAAGCGCGCCGGAACGGTGATACCGTAAGCCCCGTAACCATAAAGCAGCAGCGGCGCTGTCCCGTCAATCTTTGTATCGCGATGATAGAGCAGGGTGACAGGGACGCCCGCTCCGTCCCGCGCCGTAATTTGCAGGCGTTTTGCGATATAATCATCCGGATCATGTCCGGATGGAACATTCTGCGTCTTGCGTAAGACATGTTCGCCTGTGCACATATTGTAATCATAAACCCGCGACGGCGTTGTCGGAGACATGTAGTCATAGCGCAGCCACGGTGTGCTGTATTCCAGACGCCCCGGCAGGCCGAGCGCGTAAGCCTCGTCCCCGAACGGCAAATCGGCATCCTTGCAGGTTTCCATATCCCGAATGATCAGACGGGGCAGAGCGTTTTGCCGGGTCAGGCTGACCATATGATCCGCATACATTTCAAGAGACAGGATGAGCCGCCCGGGCAGATGCGGGATGTACGCCTCCCACTCCGCTGATGAGTCCGGGATAATCCGTCGCATGATTTTGAAATCCACAGCTTCGTCGGCATTGGTCAGGATGTAGAAATACCTGCCGTGATCATGGATGGAGTATTCCAGCCCTGATTCACGTTTGCGGAAACAGACCGGGTCGGAGAACGGCGCGTCTGCCGGGATTGTCCATATTTCCGACGTCGTATGATTGTGAGAGTTGATCAGGATGAAATCACCCGAATCACTTGTCCTGATCGTAACAAAAAACCCCGGATCAGCTTCCTCATAAATCAGCTGTGATTCGCCATCGGAATCGGAGATCGACCTGGCGAAAACGCGGCTGGGCCGTTGAAACGCATCCCGCTCAATCCAGAATATAACTTCATTGTCCGCCGCCCACCGGATTTGCCCGGTGCTGCATGTGATCCCCGTCGACTGCGTGTTTCCACCACATTCCGAAACGAAGATTTCATAATTTTCCGATCCCTTTGTATCGATAGAATAGGCAAGGCGGGCGTGATCGCGGCTGTGTGAAACGGCGCCGATGTCAAAATATCCGGAGTGATCTTTAGCGAGCGCATCCGCATCCAGTATCACTTCTTCATCACCGGTGATGTCACGATCAGCATTGATCGGCTTGCGTGCATAAAGTCCGTGTTGGTCACCGACCCTGTACCTGTGGTAATAGGCATAAGGCCCATCCGGCACGGGAACCTGTTCATCGCGCGGGTCGAGACGGTCTTTCATTTCCTCGAAAATCCGGTCCCTTAGCGCATCAAGCGGGCCCATTACCGCCCGGGTGTAGCTGTTTTCCGTTTCCAGATGTACGCGAATATCACTGCGCAGAACCGAGGGATCCTGCATGACTGTCTGCCAGTTATCGTCCCGCATCCAGGCGTAAGGGTCGTTCACCTGAATACCGTGATGTGTGGAGCTGTGTTCTTTCCTGTTCGCCTGTGGCGGCGCGGAGGATGTATCGAACTTCAAATCGGTCATGGTTTATCACCCCTGCGCCCTAAATAGGTGTCAGGTATTGCAAGGCAAGTCCGATGGGTCAGGCCAGTCAACCATGGCGGCTCCATTGTCAATCCCCGCAACGCCAAACAGGTTGAGACGGGATTATGTGTATTTCCCCGGATGCAGGCGAATCATCAGGCAACCATTCCGGTCTTTTTTCCAAAAACACTTGGCCCGGGCAGTCATGTCCTTTAAACTTCGCCTGTCAACGAACGGGTGGGGCAAACGATAGTGAGATTTATCCTGATTTTAGCCGCGGCGCTCGCGATCTATTGGACGGGTCTGTCCGGGTATTTCAAGCCCATGTTGATCAGCCTGGGAATTATTTCCATTCTTTTGGTGCTGGGCCTCGTTCACCGGATGAAAATCATGGACGGGGAAACGGCGCCCTACGGAAATATGCACAGAACGCTTTATTATTCTGTCTGGCTTTTCAGGGAAATCGTCAAAGCCAATGTTGAGGTGGTCAAGGCTGTGATGAGCCCTGAACTCGAAGTTTCGCCAACACTGGTGAAGGTGCCGACCAGGCCGACGACCGATATAGGCAAAACCATGTTTGCCAATTCCATTACACTCACCCCCGGAACGGTCAGTATGGAAATCGGTGAAAAGGAGATCCTCGTACACGCGCTTCTTGAGCCTATGAGTGCGTCGGAGGGGTTTGACGAAATGAGTGCGCGTTCCGCCTGGTCTGTGGGGGAACCTCTGGACAGGGCCCGGTTGATGTAATGGCTTATTTTAATCTGGCTGCGGCGTTTTTCGTTCTTGTGAGTATGGCGCTCATGCTGGGGCGCCTCCTGCTTGGTCCGACATTATATGACCGGATTCTGGCCGTAAACTCCTTCGGTACCAAAACTGTCCTGTTCCTGTGTGTCTTTTGTTTTGTCATTGACCGACCGGACGGAGTCGACATAGCGCTCCTTTATGCACTGATGAATTTTATTGCGACCATCGCGGTGCTCAAATTCTTCCGCTACCGGGCGCTGGATGTATCGCTCGCCAAGAGCCACATTACACAATCCGACGAGGAAAGGTGATATGTTGATACAACTTGTCAGCTCGGTGTCAGAGTCGGCTACAGCCGGAACCCCTGTCAGTATGGCTGACATCCTGCATGTCCTGTTCTCTGCGTTCTCGATTTTGTCTATTTTGGCGGGTTTGTTCTTTGTGCTCGGCGGTACGCTGGGTGTTCTGCGTTTGCCTGATTTTTTTACGCGCCTGCACGCGGCGGGCATGACGGATACTCTGGGTGCAGAATTGATTATTCTGGGTCTTGTCATTCAGGCCGGGTTTAGTCAGATGAGCCTAAAATTATTATTTGTTGCCTTCTTTTTGCTGATAACAAGTCCGACTGCGACTCATGCTGTGGCTGCCGCGGCCTATCAGGCCGGATTGCAACCCTTGCTGGGGCGATACAGGGCTCCTGAACCCGGGGAAGAGACGAAACAGTGATATTTGTCTCTTCAGCGATGGTGTCGACCCTTATTCTGGATGTCGGCTTTATGGCCATGTTGGTCGTTGTCGCCTTCGCGATTGTCCGCTTGCAGTCATTATTTGCAATCGTGATGTTACAAGGTGTCTACTCATTGCTCTGTGCGGCCTGGTTTGTATCTCTGGACGCCGTCGACGTGGCCTTTACTGAAGCGGCGGTCGGGGCGGGTGTGGCAACGATTCTCATGTTGGCTGCAATGCTCCTGGCTGACCGGGAATCCAAGCCTGTGCCGATAAACCGTCAGTTTGGCCCGATCCTTGTCGTCATACTGGCCGGGATAGCTTTATTGTTTGCTCTCCCCGATATGCCGACTGTCGGCGACGGCAATTCGCCGGCCAATAGTTATGTCGGCATGGATTACATTGCCCGAACGGCGGATGAGATCAAAATTCCCAATATCGTCACGGCGGTTTTGGCCAGCTATCGGGGCTATGACACATTTGGCGAAGTTGTCGTGATTTTTTCGGCCGGTCTCGGGGTTCTGCTTCTGCTGGGGCTGGACGGAAATGCCGGAAAATGGAAAGCCAAGCCCAACGGCATACAGCTCTATGCACCGTCGGCCCCGCCTGCCCGCATCAAGCCTGATAATGACGGGGGAGAGAGCTCATGACACATCACGTCATCCTCAGGGTCGTTTCAAAATTCCTTATCCCGCTCATCGCGCTGTTTGCCTTTTATGTTCAATTCCACGGCGACTACGGGCCCGGTGGCGGTTTTCAGGCCGGTGTCATTCTGGCGGCCTCCGTGATTCTTTACGCCCTGATTTTCGGTCTTGAGGAAGCCAAAAAGTCTATTCCGCCGACATGGGTGCGGGTCGGCATGGCTCTGGGTGTTTTGCTCTATGGCGGTACAGGCGTTGCGACATGGCTGCTCGGTGGCGCGTTTCTGGATTATGACGTTTTGGCCCACGACGCTGCTCACGGGCAGCATCACGGTATTCTGGCCGTCGAGCTGGGTGTGCTCCTCGCCGTGTCCAGTGTAATGGTTACGATATTCTACGCATTCGGGTCGCGCCAGCCTGATTTGACGGATGAGGACTGGTAATGCTCGGCACTGTTTTTGATAACTACCATTATGCCGTCGTCATCATCCTGATGATGACGGGGCTTTATACTGTTTTTGCCTCCGGTAACCTCATCAAGAAGCTCGTTGGCCTGTCCGTATTTCAGACATCGGTTTTTTTGATGTATATCACGATCGGCAAAGTTATGGACGCTCAGCCACCCATTCTCGAAAAAGCCAAAGACTATGCACTGAATGTATCGGGCAATTATACGGCTGCGGCCGGAGAAAGCGGAGGCGGCGGTTATCAATTTGTGACTGACATCGCCTATTCAAACCCGCTGCCGCATGTTTTGATCCTGACAGCCATTGTGGTGGGTGTGGCAACTCTTGCCATTGGTCTGGCACTGGTTGTGCGTATCCGCGAGGTTTACGGTACCATTGAGGAAGACGAAATCAGCGCCATAGATTACGGCTATAATCTTGAGGGAACGTCGCGGTAATGGACATCCTCCCAGCCTACCCAGCCTGGCTGATTGAGCACGGTGCGGCCCTCGCCGTGGTACTCCCGCTTCTGACAGGGGCTGTGTGTGCTGTTTTGCGGTCTGAACGTGCCGCCTGGATTGTCACGTTGATCGTCACCGGCGCTTGCGCGGTGGTGTCTTTCGGTGTGTTGCTGACGATTTTCGCCGGAGAGGTGCAGATCTATGAAATGGGCGGATGGGAACCGCCATACGGGATTGCCTATGTGATTGACGGGCTTAATGCGCCTGTCCTTTTCCTGATCAGCGCCATAGCCTTTATTGGCACACTTTACGGCATTCCCAGCGTCACGGCCGAGGTTGAGCCCGGGAAGCGGGCACCTTTTTACGGGGCGTTCCTCCTGTGTGTGGCCGGTTTGTTGGGGATGGTGGTCACGGGTGATGCGTTTAATGTCTTTGTGTTCCTTGAGGTCTCTTCCATCTCAACCTATGTGCTCGTCGCCATGGGGGCAAGTCGGGACAGGCGCGCTCTGGCCGCCGCCTGTCGCTATCTCATCCTCGGTTCCATCGGGGCGACCCTCTTTGTGGTTGGTGTCGGCTGTCTCTATATGGAGACAGGAACGCTGAACATGCTCGACATGTCGCGTATCCTCTCCGAAATCGGCGGTGGCAGCCGTGTGGCCCTGGTCGGATTCGGCTTTATCGTCATCGGTCTGGGTTTGAAGCTGGCCATGTTCCCGCTGCATCTGTGGTTGCCCGGCGCCTACGCCCACGCGCCGAGTTTTGTGACCGTTTTTCTGGCCTCGACAGCGACCAAAGCCGCGCTCTATCTCCTGTTACGTTTCATGTTTGTGGTCTTCGACCCGAGCTTTGAATACGATACGGCGATCATAACCTATGTTATTACGACGGTTGCCGTCGCGGGCATGTTGCTGGCATCACTTCAGGCGGTTTACCAAACCGACGCCCGCCGGACCCTGGCTTATTCTTCCATCGCCCAGGTCGGTTACATGCTGCTTGGTATCGGCATGGCGACCGCCGCAGGTTTGTCGGCCGGGTATCTACACCTTATCAATCATGCTCTTATCAAGGGCGCACTCTTTCTCGCGCTGGGTGCATTCTGGTATCGCTACGGCATAATGCGGGTCCTGGATTTCCGCGGTTTGGGTCAGATCATGCCGTGGACAATGGGGGCATTTACCTTGGGTGGCCTGTCCCTGATCGGGGTGCCGTTCACGGCCGGTTTCGTCTCCAAATATAATCTGGCAATGGCCGCCGCCGCCAACGGCTGGTGGTGGGCCGTCGGTGTCATCATGGCGGCATCCGTGCTTGCGATCATTTATATGGGGCGCATGTTACTGGTGGCCTATTTTCAACCACCCCCCGAGGTGGACGGTGAAGCGGTGGCCAAAAACGAGGCACCGCTGCTCATGCTCGTCCCCATGTGGGTGTTGGCAGGGCTGTCGATCCTGATCGGTATCAATGCGGACTGGATTGTCCATGCCGCGGATGGCGCCGCCATGGTCCTCACCGCAGGCGGGGGAGTTCGGCCATGAGTTACAAAGCCGAATCTGCCCTCGCCCTCATGCTGATCATTCCGGCCTTGGCCGCGTTGATCATTCCGGTGTTCCGCAGTCGGCCCAATATACGCGAGGCGGTCAGTCTGATTGCGGGTATATTACTCCTCGTCAATGTGGCCCATCTGGTAATGATGGTATCTACAGGCCTTCGGCCGGAACTGACTCTGGGCACATTTGCCGGAAATTTCGAAGTGAAACTGGTCCTGGAACCGCTCGGCGTAACCTTTGCCGCCATTGCCGGGTCGCTCTGGATACTCAATACGCTGTTCACCATCGGCTATATGCGCGGGAACAGGGAAAGGAACCAGACGCGATTTTATCTCTTTGTCGCGATTGCCATCACCGCGGCCATGGGCATTGCGGCGGCAGGAAACCTGCTTACGCTTTTCATCTTTTATGAGGCCCTGACAATTTCCACATTCCCGCTTGTCACCCACAAGGGTGATGCCAAGGCCAAACGCGGAGGCACGATTTACGCGCTGATCCTGATGGGAACATCGCTCGCGCTGCTGCTGCCCGCCATCGTCGCGACACAGATCATCGCCGGTACGACCGACTTTCGGGTCGGCGGTGTTTTCCCGCCCGGCACCGGCACGACAGCGGCGTCCGTGCTCCTGTTTCTATTTGCCTTCGGAATCGGCAAGGCGGCCCTGATGCCGACCCATCCATGGCTGCCCAATGCCATGGTTGCGCCGACGCCTGTTTCCGCACTGCTTCACGCTGTAGCGGTGGTGAAGGCAGGTGTGTTTTCCATGCTCAAGGTCGTGACGCTGATTTTCGGCCCGTCTCTGGCCGCCGCGACACCGATGAGCACAACCCTGTCGTGGGTGGCCGCGATCTCCATTGTGCTGGCCTCCGTTATTGCGCTCAGGCAAGATAACCTCAAGGCACGATTGGCCTATTCGACCGTGTCGCAGCTCTCTTACGTTACGCTTGGGGCGATGCTGGCCACATCGCTGACCATGATGGGCGGGGCGTTGCAGATCGTGATGCATGCCTGGGGCAAAATTACGCTGTTTATGTGCGCGGGTGCAATTTACACCATCGCGCATCGATCCAACATTTCGCAACTCGACGGTTTGGGCCGTACCATGCCGTTCGTATTCGGCGCATTTCTGGTCGGGGCCCTGTCGATTATCGGTGTGCCGCCCATGGGCGGGTCATGGCCAAAATTCTTCCTTATGGCAGGAGCCGTCGATTCCGGGAAAAGCATATTGATGGCTGCGCTGATCGTATCGTCTGTACTCAATGTCGCCTATCTGGTACCCATAGCCGTGCGCGGGTTCATGAAGCCGCCCGGGGATCCACAAGCGGATGCAGAGATTGCGGCGATCCGTAACAAACATATCTGGGTGATTATCCCGCCGGTTATCACGGCTACCGGTGCATTTGTGCTATTTTTCCTCACAGGCTATATGTCCGATTTCCTCGCTCCCATCTTTCCCGAAGGCATGTATTAATGCGTGATCAGACTGACATATCCACAGGGGACGATAAAATTCATCCTGCCGCGCGTTATCTGATGTGGACGGCGAATTCCGGGGTTGTCAGAAACTTTATCCGGTTTGCGCTGGGCGGGGTAACATTGTTTTTCCTGCTACAGTTCGTGTTTCCGTTTACGGACCCGAAGCATATGGCGCCTTGGGATCACGTGCCCGGAGCCTGGGCGGTTATCGGCTTCGTTTCCTATTGCATTGTCGTGCTGAGTGCCGGGCCATTGTTCCGTTGGCTCTCGCGGCCGGAGGATTATTACGGGGAAGGCGGCACTGATGGCTGATTTCCTCATTCAGGTTAATCCCGGCTTTATCATCATTCTGGCGGGTATTATCTGCGCCTTTGTGCCAATTCACGGGGTGCGCAAGTCCCTTGTCATTATTGCGCCCATTATCGCCGGGTGGATGATCTATAATGCACTTCGGGAGCCGCTCGCCGCCAGCCATGTCATGCAGGTCGGGCCGATAGAGCTCATTACAATGAATTTTGATCGCCTCGCGCTCCTCTGGGGACTGGTCTTCTGTTTGGCCGGAATTCTGAACGGGTTGTATGCGTTTCATGAGAAATGCGGTCTTACCGATAGCTCCGCGCTTATCTATATGGGCTCGGCTGTTGCCGGTGTTTTTGTCGGTGACCTCATTATGCTTTTCATATTCTGGGAACTGGCGGCAATTTCCTCCGTTTTTCTCATTTGGAAAGGTGGTCGGAAAGCCTACGCTTCCGGCCTGCGTTACCTCGCTATACATGTGTTCTCCGGTGTCCTCCTGTTGGCTGGCGCCGCCATGTACGGCCAGGCCAATGGCGGGGATTATACCTTCGGCCTGATAGGTCTCGACAGTCCGGGGGGTGTTCTGCTCCTTGTCGCCATGGGCATTAAATGCGGTTTTCCATTCCTGCATAACTGGATGCAGGATGCCTATCCAAAAGCCAGTGTTACGGGTACGGTTATCCTGTCCGCCTTTACGACCAAGCTGGCCGTTTATGCCCTGGCGCGAGGTTTTGCGGGCGAGAGTGTCCTGATTTATATTGGCGCCGCCATGACTGTGTTTCCCGTCTTTTTCGCGGTTATTGAAAACGACCTCCGCCGCGTTCTGGCCTATTCACTCAATAACCAGCTCGGCTTCATGGTCTGCGGCATAGGCGTCGGTACGACCATGGCGATGAACGGTGTTGCCGGACAGGTTGCGGTCCACGTGATTTTCAAATCACTGCTTTTTATGTCCATGGGCGCGGTACTCTACCGGGTCGGTACGGCCAAGGCGAGTGAGCTCGGCGGGCTGTTCCGGTCCATGCCGTTTACAACCGTATTCTGCCTGGTTGGGGCGGCTTCCATCGCGGCTTTCCCGCTGTTTGCAGCTTTTGTCACCAAGGCCATGATTATCAGCTCGGTACTTTATGAGCATCATTATGCTGTCGTACTCGTACTTCTGTTCGCCTCCGCCGGCGTGATGGAGCACTCCGGCATCAAGGTTCCCTACTTCGCCTTCTTTTCACACGACAGCGGCAAACGGGTTGAGGAGGCTCCGTGGAATATGCTGGTCGCTATGGGTCTGGCCGCCGCCATGTGCATCTTTCTGGCATTTCCGGTATATGGGTATCATTTTCTCTACAGCCTCATGCCGTCCGAAGTGACATATGAGCCCTATACAGGCAATCACATTGTGACTCAGTTCCAGCTCCTGTTTGCAGCCATGTTCGCCTTTGCCCTGCTGAAGCGGCTCAAAATCTATCCAGATGAACGCCGCGCGGAAATCATCGACTTTGACTGGATCTACCGCCGATTGGGTTATCAGCTCGTACGCTGGACGGATGCCATGTGGACGAGACTGGCGTTCCATTCCGGCAGGGTCCGGGATGATGTTGTCAAACATGTGAATGCCAGGCTTTATCATGTCTTCTCACCGGCAGGCACATTCAGCGCTTCTGCACCAAGCGGACTGGCGGCCGTGTTAACCGGAAGCATGCTGGTTCTGGTTTTGATCGTCGAATATCTGACGCGCCTGTGAATTCGGGCCGGGTTCGTCGCTTGCCTGAATGGCCGCCCGCACCTTTGGTGTTGTCGTTGCTTGGCTATGGAAATACTGTCTCCATGGTTTTGAATATCCACTTGCATTCCCTTATAATTTCCCCTATGACTGGCTTGTTCGGGACTGGGCTGACCTGCATGTTTGCACTTCGGCGGGGCCGTGAATTTTGCGAAACGACTTAAAATCGGACACTGGATACGCTTGGATAGCCAAGCGAGGCCGCAGGATACAACCTGCCGACCAACATTTTTATTTTGGAGTGACCCCTATGAGCACAGCTCAGGAATCCCTTAATCCGACCACCGATGATTTTGCCTCTATGTTGGAGGCATCCTTCGACGCACGCGGTATGGAAGAAGGTACAGTGGTCAAAGGTGTTGTCACTGCCATTGAAAAAGATGCAGCGGTGATTGATGTCGGCCTGAAAACCGAAGGCCGGGTGCCGTTACGTGAATTTTACACGCCGGGTAGCAACAAGGTTGTTGAAGTCGGCGATGAAGTCGACATCTATCTGGAGCGCATCGAAAACGCGCTCGGCGATGCTATCCTGTCCCGCGAAAAGGCCCGTCGCGAGCAGACCTGGACGAGAATAGTCGAGTTTTACCAATCTGAAAAGCCCGTTCCCGGCGCCATTGTAGGCCGTGTCAAAGGTGGCTTTACCGTTAATCTAGGTGGTCTGAGCGCTTTTATGCCCGGGTCCCAGATTGATATTCGTCCCGTGCATGATATCGCTCCGCTGATGAATGAAGAACAGCCTTTCATGATCCTGAGAATGGATCGTTCGCGCGGCAATATCGTTGTGTCCCGTCGCGCCATCCTGGAGGAAAGTCGCGCGGAACAACGCGCCGAACTGATCGGGCAGCTTCAGGAAGAGGAAATCCGTGAAGGTGTTGTCAAGAATGTCACCGAGTACGGCGCCTTTGTTGATCTTGGCGGTATTGATGGCCTGTTGCATGTCACTGATATGTCTTGGGGTCGCATCTCGCACCCATCGCAGATTGTGGCGGTCGGCGACACAATCAAAGTCAAAATTATCCACATCAATCTGGAGTCCCAGCGGGTTAGTCTGGGCATGAAACAACTTAATGTTGATCCATGGACCCAAGCGATGGCCAAATACGCGGTCGGCTCCCGTCACAAGGGGATTGTCACGAATATTACCGATTACGGCGCTTTTATCGAACTGGAAGAAGGTGTCGAGGGCCTGGTTCACGTCTCCGAAATGTCGTGGACGAAGAAAAATGTCCATCCGGGCAAAATCGTCTCCACATCCCAAGAGGTTGACGTCGAAGTTCTGGAAATCAAGGAAGACGAGCGCCGTATTTCCCTGGGTATCAAGCAAACACAGGACAATCCATGGGATAATTTCACAATCCGTCACCCGATCAATTCTATCATTAAGGGCGAAGTCAAATCTGCCACCGAATTCGGCCTCTTTGTCGGACTGGAAGGTGATATTGATGGCATGGTGCATCTCTCTGATTTGTCTTGGGAAAAATCCGGCGAGGAAGCCCTCAAGGATTACAGGAAGGGTGACATTATCGAAGCCAAAATTCTCGATGTCGATATTGAGAAAGAACGCATCAGTCTGGGTGTGAAACAGACTGTCAAGGACACGGCGCCAGCCGGTACCCGTCGCGGCGCGACGATCACATGTACCGTCTCGGATGTTCGGAGCGGTGGTTTGGAGGTAACCTTTGGTGACGGGAACGAAATCAAGGCCTTTATCCGCAGATCCGATTTGTCACGCGAACGTTCGGAACAGCGTCCGGAGCGGTTTGCCGTCGGTGACAGGGTCGACGCCATGATCGTCAAGATGGACCGGGCCAAGCGTCAATACACGCTCTCAATCAAAGCACTTGAAATTGCTCAGGAAAAAGAGGCCGTCGAACAATACGGCTCAGTTGATGCTGGTGCTTCTCTGGGTGACATTCTCGGCGCGGCCCTGAAAGGTGACGAATAATCGTTTCCTGGCAGCTGCCACATAGGGTCGAAAATGTGTTTGCAAGGCCCAAGGATTGACGCAGAATTGCAATCCGCTATGACAGATGCGCACACACTTTTTTGCTGCTGTCGTCATCGCAGCCATCGTCATATACTGGATTTAACGAGTCCTAAGACTGTTGCGAAATCGCGAGTGTTGGTGATACTGTGTTGTCGTTTAACGAAGTATGGTTTTCTTCAAAATAGCATTTGACTGGAGGTTTGCATGGA
>JACOMS010000039.1:21601-30440 GCA_014324115.1 Hyphomonadaceae bacterium | reverse complement strand
CACCCTGTCGCCGTCCAGTTTGGCAAAGGTATCCTGGATCGAACTTGATCCGGTCTTGTGCATACCCGCGTGAATAATGACCATGATGTTACCTTTTTTCTTCAGCCTTGTTCCCGGCGCGAGGGTTTCTTTTTTCTTCTGCCTTGTTCCCGGCGCGAGGGTTTCTTTTTTCTTCTGCCTTGTTCCAGTGCGGGAGGCTTGAGCAGGTCCCTCAGGAAGTCGAGACGACGGGCCAGCTCATAAACGGGCCTGTCAGCATCGGGCACATCAGGGGCAGACAGGTCACAATCCGGAATTTCATGAGCAGGCAAAGCAGCAATCACTTGCGCGATCCTGTCCTCAAGCAAGGGACGGGCGGCCAGGGCAACAGCGATCAGCTCCGCTTCCGAACCGATACCCTCGCCTTCCGGGACCGCAGGCTCGGACAGGGGCACACCCAGGCGTGCCTCCATCCAGTCCAGGTCCGCACGATGGGCCTCAACTACCGGGTCGGTCGCGGTATCCGCGAGAGCAAACCGGCGACTAGACTCGGGGCGAGGTTGAATGAACTGCCACATTCCGGGTTGGGCGTTGTGGGCATCCAAGGGAACAAACTGCCGCGACCCCAGTCCGGAAATGCACCCCACAAAGTGCTTTCTCCACAGCATATGATGTCCTTTAGACCGGTCGAACCGTTTACCAGACTGCCAGTATACGTAGAGCAAGGCGACGGCCTCAAGGCCCATGGTCTCATTGGCGGGGGGCACCACCTCCCCGGGGTCAAGGGCAACGCCGATCTCACGGGCAAAGTCCAGCACCACATCACCACCCTCAAGCCGCTCCCGTTGAAAGGGTTTGAGGGTCACGTTCTCACGGCCAAAAATATGGTCAAACTCCTCAAAACGCGCCCGGTAACGGGGCCAGAAAGCATTCGGGGCAGTCAGATTTCCGGGTAACCCAACTTTGCATCTCTGCTGAAACATGCTGGACATAAAGGATCGGGGCGGACGCACATAGGCGATGACGCGCACATCCTCCTCACTGTGCTCGCGCAGGTACCCGGCCATGGCTATCAACCCCTTTTTTATGCGTTCATCGTATTGTGACATGCGTTCGCTAGAGATGAGCAGCGGGCGCGTAGTCTGTCTTGTGCGACGACGTTCCAGGGTCTGTCCGAGCAGTCTGTGCCGTGTGTCGACAATTTCTTCGGGACTTATCCCTCGCTTTCTTACTAAATCAGTGAACAATGCGCTGAACCAAGAGCTACAATGGATCTCACACCCAGGCGGGATATCCACCCTGTCGCCGTCCAGTTTGGCAAAGGTATCCTGGATCGAACTTGATCCGGTCTTGTGCATACCCGCGTGAATAATGATCATATGATTTTTACCTTCGTATCGCCAGGGTCAATCGGTCTTGCGGTTGACAAATTTTCCTCCCCAAATCTTTAGTGATCATAGCCTGGATAAATCCGGTTCATTCTGCGGATCAAACCCGGCCACACGAGATTGTCTCCGAACCCGGGGACGAAGGCCGGGGCAGCTTGTTGGTACACGCGGTGACCCATTTCTTCGGGTTCTTCATGCAGCTGTCCCTCACCACCAACGCTCTGGGCGAAAACCTGTGCCTTGCAGGCATTTTCGAGAAAGTACATCCGCAAGAAAGCCGCGCCGCATGTCGGCCCAAGGGTTAGTGTGCCATGATTACGCAGTATCAACAGGCTCCTGGAGCCTATATGCCTGACGATGCGTTCACGTTCATCCAGGTCCAGCGCAATGCCTTCATAATCGTGATAGGCAATATCATCATAAACCTGCATGGCCATTTGGGTGTAGCGGCGCAGACCTTTTTTCTGCGCAGATACCGCCATCCCATAGGGCGTATGAAGGTGGATGACGCATCCGGCATCTTCGCGGGCCGCATGTAAGGCACTGTGAATCGTAAATCCGGCCGGATTGATAAAATAAGGTGTGTCTTGACAGATATTGCCGTCAACATCAATTTTGACCAGCGATGACGCGGTCATCTCCTCAAAGAATACACCATAAGGATTGATCAGAAACCGTTCCTTGCCATCCTCATCGGGAAGGCGTGCGGAAATATGCGTGAACACCAGGTCCGTCCAACCATGAACGGCGCATAATCGGTAGGTTGCCGCCAAATTAAGCCGCGTATCCCATTCAGTGTCGGAAACCTTATCTTCGAGCCTGTCGATCGCGGTCGGGTCGGCAATATCGAAACACGGATTGGTGGTCATCGCGGATTGCTGCTGCATAATAGCCTCTTTCTTCGTCACAGGCTCTGTGCAGATTTACTAAAGAATTTTCAAGCTGAATCTGAGACAGGGTTTTCCGGAGAAAGATCGGATTGGCATGGGTTATGGGTCTTGATTTCCCGAAACATCTGCCCAGAGACTGTTGCGAATTTATTCGGTTCGCCGGGATTTCGGGGTTTGCGCCGTCCCGGGTTTGGCGAGCGGGTGTTTGGTGCTAATGACCATATTTTCCGGTCTCATACCTGCAGCTCTGAGCCGTTTTGGACAGACTCCCCCTCGGGCAACGGCCAAATCGACGCGATTGGCCGCATTGAGCAGATTCATCGCTTGCCTGAATGGGCGCCCGCATCTTTGGTGTCGTTGTTGCCTGGCTATGAAGCCTGGCTTGATCAGCATCTTTGTCTCCTGTCGTTCGCAAGGCCAACCGGCGAGGGTCTATGTAATCGTCCGGGATGGGACACCTAACCTCACCGGCGCACCGCGGAAATGGCAAATCGTCGTGTGATCCGGGATGCTCTTAACAAGCAAAGCCCCGCTTCAACAGCATCAAGTCCAAAGGACAGGGGTGTTTCTTGTGTATGTTACGGTTTCCTGTTTTCAACATGCCAAGGGATGGCGCCAAGTTTAACCCAGCCTCAAGGAACCGCTCTTGACGCAAAAACCCGCTTGGCTCCAGAGTTTTGCGACAGGTTTAAAAATATTTGAAAATGCTCACCTGCGCCGTAGACGTGACTTTCGGGCCTGTTTATGCAGGACCTTGGAAATCCAAGAAGCAAACGGTCGATGTCACTTCCAAAAATATTGAAAATCACACCACTGATCGCGGCCTGTTCAGCAGCGTTTTTTTGGAGTTTGTCAGACGAAGCGGCGGCTCAGATTCGCGCTACATCAGCCGACAGGGACAGAAAGTTGAAGCTCGCGGATGACAGCCCCTATCGTGATCCGGATATTATTTATCTGGAGGCTGATGAACTCGTCAGTGATGATGCAAAGCAGCTGCTAATCGCTTCGGGTCAGGTCGAAGGCCGCTACGGGGATAGAACCCTGCGGGCTGATCGAATTGTCTATAATCTGGAAACGGGCCGGATTGTCGCAACAGGCAATGTTGCGCTCGTTGGTGCCACCGGTTCAGCGCAGTTTGCGGACAGGCTTGAACTCTCAAACGAACTTGAAGCCGGTACAGCAACGGATTTCACCTCAAGACTTTCCGACGGCAGCACAACGGGGGCCAAACTGGCGGTACGACGCACCGATGGCGGCATTGACCTTTACAACGCTTACTATACGGCCTGCGAGGCTTGTGAAGAGGACGGAAAAACCAAGTCCCCGACATGGCAAATCAAGGCGCGTCGAGTTAGTCAGGACCTCAAAAACAATACGATCCGGTATAATGATGCCATACTCGAATTTCTCGGTGTGCCTGTTATGTACACACCCTATATGGCCCATCCGGATCCGTCTGTCGGACGGACTTCAGGGGTGCTGAGACCGTCGTTTGGAACATCAAACAACAAGGGGTTACATGTTGAAATCCCTTATTTCATAGCGGTCGATGATTACACGGACCTTGTATTCAAACCCAGATTTTTCTCCAGGGTTACGCCCATCATGGGCATCGAATTTCGCCGTAAGTTCTATTCCGGAAAACTGGATATCGACGGCAGTCTTACCTATGCGAGTGCTTTTGACAGCGAGGGGAATGCTTTCACAGCGGACGATGTTTTCGATCCTGCCAATGAAGCTCCGGTCGGTGAACGCCTGCGATTTCACTTTTCTGCCGACGGTCAGTTCAGAATCTCCGAGGATTGGGATTGGGGGTTTAGTGCACGAGCCGTAAGTGACGACCTGTATCCCAGTCTCTACAGATTATCATTGCCCAAAAAATCCGGACCTTACAAAAGTTCGCGCCGTCAGGCCGTGTCGGAAATTTTTGCCTTGGGACAGGATGATAATTTCAGGTTATTTACATCTGCCTACGGATTTCAAAGCCTGAGAACATCGATTCGCGAAAATAGAAATAAACCTCGTAATTTTACAATCCTTCGTCGGGACGACGGTATACTGCCCACCGTCGCGCCGAAAATCGAACTGAACAAGTACTACACGGATCCCATCATAAGGGGGCGGTTGGGAGTGTTTGGTGACTTGACGCGTATAACACGGAAAGTTGGAACGGATTATACCAGAGGAACAATCGGCCTTGATTGGAACAGGACTTTTGTTGGCCCTCTGGGGATCGAAGCCAAGCCTTTCGGCCTGGTTCGTTATGATTATTTCGAATTCGAACCTGAAAACGCTGACAAAGTGGATTTTGATCGCGCTCTGGGGCAGTTCGGGGCCGATATTCGCTGGCCTTTTATTCGCTCCGGGAAAAATGTTGACATTATTCTGGAACCCCGGGTGCAGGTCACGCGGAACTTTGGGCAGGGGTTAAACGATCATTTCACAATCAGAGACAACAACGGAAAGGCCGTCAGTCTCATGCTGGACAGTATAGGAATAGATCTGGACGAAGCACTCTTCTGGTCACCCAACAAGTCCACCGGTTATGATTTCTGGCAGGAAGGCTTTCGAGCCGATATTGGCGGCGCCGCAACCGCATTTTGGGATGACAGTTTTATATCCCTGTTTGCGGGACAATCCTATGCATCCGGATTTGATGATGATTTTTTAACCAATTCGGGACTCAGCGGCGATAAGTCCGATGTTGTTGGAGTACTTGAGCTTAACCTGAACAACAAATTTACCCTCAAATCACGTGTTCGGTATGATGAAGACAGTGACATATTTCGACGCATTGATACGAGCATTGGCTATCGCCACAAATTTATCAAGACGACACTGCGTCATTACAAAATTGATGACTCGATTGCTGATCTCATTGACGAGTCGTTCGTGCCAAGCGAAGAAATCTCCGGTCAGATCGAACTGAAATTCACCGATAACTGGAGCGTATCATATAAAGCAGAGCGAGACATTGACAGAAGAGTCACCCGCGGCCAGGTGGGTCTCACCTACGAGGATGAGTGTACGATGGTGGAACTGGTCTATAGACGCCGCGCCTTTGATGACTTACTCCGCGATTCTGAAGATCTGCGTGTGCGCTTCTCTTTGCGTTTATCAGGCAGGTTCCGGGACACCTGATCATGCCAATCAGGACTCATTAAATCCGGTGTGTGACGGCGGCAGTAATGAGGACAGCAGCGAAAAAAGTGTGCGCACATCTGTCGTAACGGATCGCAATTCTGCGCCAATCCTTGAGCCTTGCGAACACATTTTCGACCCTATGTCGTTGTTTACAAGCTGTTTTACAGAGGAGAACACCTCCATTAACATTTGTCTTGAGTTAGTTTCAAGTGATTTCAGTCAGGAGTCTGGTTGCGCACCCTGTATGCCGCCCCTTTCGGGGCGCTTTAGCGGCATTTTGGGCTGATAATCCGGATTTCAGGCGCACTCCACCCGCTGTGTCTCATGGTAAATCAGGCGTCGTATGTTACAGGCCATGTTGGCCATACAAAACAGCAATCACACTTCACACCAAAAATCCAGGAGTTTCCGGAAGTGTCCAACTGTGCAGGCGAGCGTCGCCCTTTTCGAGGCAGGGTGTGATACCTTTGGTCGTCAGGGCCTTCCGGCATCCATCGCTGCCATATACTTTATCGGCGATCATGACGACATCCTGAGTTTGGGGCAGTCCCTCTTATATGCCACATCACCCATCGCAAAATCTCCTTTGCGACATATGGACCACATATCACAGTACAAAGGAACCCGTTAAATTAATAGGTCCTGACCCTAGGCGGCGAAGGCTTTTTCGACGACAAATTCTGCCGGGGATGAGTTGGATCCTTCCATCAAACCAAAGTTTTCAATGATTGATCTGGTGTCATTGATCATATCCATAGAGCCGCAAATCATGACACGGTCTTCACCCGGATTGAAGGGCGGGGTGTCGGCATTTTCAAACAATGCGCCCGTCCTGATAAGCTTCGTTATACGACCTGTCAGCGGATAATTTTCACGAGTGAGACTCGCGACGTGCAAGAACCTGTCACCAATCATCTTACCCACGAGCGGGGTATTTTTCAGGTCACGTGTCAGGCGCAAGCCGTATGAGAGTTCCGCTTCCTGGCGGCAGGTGTGGGTCAGAATCACTTTTTCGTATCGCTCATAGGTTTCCGGATCACGGATAAGGCTCGCAAATGGCGCAAGACCGGTGCCCGTAGAGAACATATAAAGCCGCTTCCCCGGCAAAAGTGCGTCCAGCACTAGCGTGCCGACGGACTTTTTGGCTAAAATGATTTTGTCCCCAGCCCTGATTTTCTGCAGATGCGAGGTAAGCGGTCCATCCGGCACCTTGATCGAATAAAAATCAAGCTTCTCATCCCAAGCCGGACTGGCAATAGAATAGGCCCGCATGGTGGGTTTTTTTGCCCCTTCCGGCTGCAAGCCGATCATTACGAATTCGCCTGAGCGAAAACGAAAAGACGGTGGGCGCGTTATCGTAAATGAAAACAGGCGATCAGTGAAATGCTCTACACTGAGCACTGTCTCGCAGGTAGGTGCATTGGACATAAAAATTCTTCGGCTCGGGCATGGCACAGGCTGATAAGCCTCGCCTCGCATCTGTATTCTTCATAACAAACGACAGTTGTATCCAAAGAACGAAAATTCAAATTTATTTGAACTCGCTAAAATCGACCAAACGCAGGAACTCGAGTCTTTGTTCGGTATGGTGGAACTTGCCGTCAAGTGCACTGGAAATCATTCGATGGGGTGTACGGATACCGCGCATACTCATACATAAATGCTCGCCTTTGGCCATGACTGCTACATCTTCCGTGTTCAGAATTTCTTTCAATTCTGCGGAAATATCAGCGACAAGTTGCTCCTGCAATGTTAGTTTGCAGGCGTGCTTGTGGGCAATCCGGGCGAATTTTGACAGTCCCAGAACCTTGTCATCGGCAATGTACGCGATTGCTATATCGCACCAAAACGGCAGCATGTGATGCTCGCACATGGACCAGACCTTCATACCGGTCACACATACCATTTGATGGTGCTTAATGGCGGAAAAGGTCGTATCAATTTTACCGGGGTCATATTCGATGAACTCCTGCCAGAAATTGGCAATACGCCGCGGTGTTTCCAAAAGTCCCTCTCGCGACGGGTCTTCCCCCAAGGCTTCAAGGAGCCCAGCGATCAGGCCCTCTACCCTGTCATAGTCAAATTTTTTTGCGTCCACAATTATGGCCTGACTACAGTGCAGCTCTAATGGAGGCGGCACGTTTTTTGTTGGTGCCGTAGTCCGAATGGCCGACGCGCGACGCCGACCGTATATGTACGATCCCGTCACCCGCATCGCGCAATTCAACATCATCAACGAATTTAAAGATTTTGGACATGTAAGTTGCAGCAACATAATCATTGGTTTCAGTCGTGATTATGCCACCGGTCTTGCAGATAGCTGACTTGGCTTGATCAAGGCTTCCCTCAAGATGCGCGACCTTTTTCTTTGGCTGCGTTTCTGCTTCACTGCTCACACAATTGGGCTTTGAGTCCGTCGGTGCCAACCTTCCATCAACCAGACCCGGAGCTGATCCCTTTTGTGATTTCAAGCCTAACAGGAACATTGCGATAAACATGATGGCAATGAAACCAACCATTATTTCCAAGTAAATCATACGTTTGCCAGATAATCTGAAATTATTTCACCCCAAGGGTTTCGTATCAAGCCAGACCGGGACTCAAAGAATCCGTCATTTCTCCCATATTTCAAGACTGTATAGATTCGCAACAGTCCTTTATCAAGACTGTTACGAAATTGCGCATGTTGAGGGTATTTTAAGGCCTGTTCCAGTGAGACGAACCGCGCGGCGCTTGCCGGGACGGAACCATCCGCCAAGCGCCTGGCAGAAGAAGTTCAACCGGCTGGTGGCGAAGCAACGCTGGATCATCGGGCAAGGTTTTGGAACGCTCAAGGGTCTCTTCCATGGGGGGCGTGCCCGCTACATCACGCGGGAGAAAGTCGAGGCGGAGCTGACCTTTAAGGCAGTGGCTATGAACCTGCTCAAGGCGGCCAATCGCATTGACCTGGTGGCGGCGTGAGGGGAGAGTCCGTCCAAACCTGTCTGATACCGCAAATGTCAGAGCGGAAAGTGCACTCACCGGCACGCCTCCCCTTGCTGTCCATGAAAAAATGATGCAAAATGAGCCCATAGCTGTTACATTTACATGTTGGGATATCCAATCAATGCAAGTATCCAAAGTCCCCTCTGGAAAGCGACACAGCCAGTCGGGATCAGTTATTTTTCTGACCCCGGATACGAGTGCGGCCACATCTATGGGGCATATTCTCAGAATTGTTTTTCGGGGCAAACTTAAGTTCACCCGCGCCAATGATGAGGGAAGCATCCTGGTGGCTGCTATACCGCTGGGGGAAACCGCGCCGCCGGAATATGGACACCTGCTTGTCGTGAGAACGCATGAAGAGCTTCCCGCAAGCTGGATTAGCCCGAAGTACAGATACATTGTCAACCTCCGTGATCCGCGGGACCGTCTTTGTAACATTTACCACTGGTGGTG
>JACOMS010000039.1:0-21447 GCA_014324115.1 Hyphomonadaceae bacterium | reverse complement strand
GGGAGGGCGAAGTGCATGCTGCAGACAAAGTGCTGTATGTCCAGCGCCCATACGATCAGATATTGCGAGTGATAAAAGAGGTTCCCGAACAGTGCCTGGTGCTCACCTATGCCCGGTTATGTCTTGATTTTGACGGGTTTATCGACCGCGTGTCGCGGTTCACCGGTGTCCCTGTAACCAAACCCATGTGGGAGCAGCTTGAGTGCGAGCGCACGGAAAACCTGTGGGAAAACCGGAAATGGAGTGCTACTGCCTACGGTCGGGGAGGCGACGTGATGCCCGGGCGTTACAAGCACGAATTGCGGCCGGAGACCATTAAGGTCTTAAGCAAAGAGTTTGAACCTTACTTGCGCAAGATGGCGGAATATGAGCCGGATTATGCCCACCTTTACCTGGAGGGTTTGCAGGAGGAAGAGCTGTAAGGGGAGGTTCAGGAGCTGCCGTGCGCCAATAACACAAGATCAAAAGTCAGGACCATTGGTCTGTCCCGCGCCACAATCAAAGTCGCCATGGCCAACATTGCCTGTAATATGCAACGCCTGATTTACCACGAAACACAGCGGGTGGAGTGCGCTTGAAATCCGGATTATCAGCCAAAATACCTCTAGAACGCCCCAAATGGGCGCCATACGGGGCGCGCAACCAAGCACCTGATTGAAATCACTTAAAACTAACTCAAAATCAAACGTTGATGGAGGGGTCCAACTGTCTGATACTGCAGATTTCGGACTGAAAAGTGCACTCATCAGCACCAGACACCCACGCGCCGGACCCGGAAACGGTGCAAATCCCAAAATTCCGGCGAGTACGAATAAATTCGCAACAATTTTTTAAGTTGAGTCTTCACTTCATCCCCAACCATGAATTAGCACGACAGATCCCTTTTATTGCACTGCCACCGCATTTTATCGCATTGTAAAGATGGTATTAGGCGCGTATCCTTGAATGTCATCAAGGCCGGATCGTCCCATGAAGCCCTCACGCTCGCACATTTTTGTCATTTTTTTCATTCTGGCAACCATTACATGGTTTTGGGTTAATTCCGGCAAAAAAGAGGAAGACACAAATTTTGCCAGTCAACACGCATCCGTCAAAGTCAGGAATAAAATCCCCGAGGTTGTAATTTCCGAACGTGTCGCAGAGTTGCATGACGTTATACTAAGGCTTTACGGTCGCACCGAACCCATGCGCGAAGTCACACTCAAAGCGGAGACAGCGGGTTTGGTTGTCTCGACGCCTGTCATGGAGGGGCGCCCGGTAAAACGCGGCACCATCATATGTAAACAGGATATCGATGCCCGGCAGGCCAATCTTGAACAGGCGCAAGCCCTGCTAAGAACCGCTGAAATGAAATATAGCGCCTCCAGAGCCCTCGTTGAAAAAGGCTACCGCTCCGAGACACAACTCGCGACAGCCCTTGCGGTCCTTGATGGAGCCCGTGCAAGTGTGAAACAGGCACAAATTGAGATCGACAATGTGAATATACGCGCGCCGTTTTACGGTGTATTTGAACGTCAAATCGCCGAAATAGGAGATTTTCTGTCACCCGGGCAGCCCTGTGGTCGTCTTGTGGAGTTAGATCCGCTGATCATTGTCGTTGAATTGACAGAAAATCAGGTTGGGAATGTTGAAATCGGTCAGACAACAGAAATATCTCTCGTCACAGGCGAAGACCTGACAGGTACGGTCCGCATGATTGAGCCGCGGGCCAATCTGTCAACACGAACATTCCGCACGGAAATCGAAGTGCCTAACCCGGATTTCAAGCTCAGGGGCGGAATTACAGCTGATGTCACTTTGGCGGTCGGACAAGTCAACGCCCACCGCATTCCATCTGCCATTCTAACACTCAATGATGTCGGCCAGGTCGGCGTAAAATTTGTCGATGAGCAAAACCGTGTCGGATTTGTCCAAACAGTCACGATTGACGAGGGTGATGAGGGTATCTGGGTTGCAGGCTTGCCTGACCACACGCGTGTTATCATGCAAGGACAGGAATTCGTTTTGATTGGGACAGAAGTTAACCCCGTATCTATGGCACAATCCGGGGTTGTCTCCCGGTGAACGGAATTGTCGCGTTTTCCATCCGCAACTGGCGAGTGACGCTCGGCGTCATGCTCTTTGCGGTTATAGGTGGGATTATCGCTATGGGACGCCTTCCCCTGGAGGCAGAGCCGGACATTCCGATTCCCTTCATTAATGTGCGCGTTGTTCTGCCTGGCGTTTCACCTGAAGATAGCCAGCGTCTGTTAATCCGGCCCATGGAAACCGAGATCAAATCTGTTGAGAGCTTGAAACAGATGGACGGTATTGCGGCGAATTCCGTCGGCTATATGATCCTTGAATTTGGTTTTCCCTTTGATCAGGACATTGCCCTGAGGGATGTCAATGAAGCTGTTGATCGTGCGCGCTCCCGTTTCCCGCAAGAAGCCCGGGAACCCATCGTCGAGGAAATCAACACATCCAGTATTCCAATTGTTGTCGTCAATCTCCACGGCAATGCCCCGGAGCGTGAGTTACAACGCCTCGCCAAATATCTGAAACGCCGCATTGAGAGCATTCCGTCCGTACTAAGCGCCAACATCGCCGGAGAACGTGTAGAGGTGCTTGAAGCTGTTATTGATCCGTCCCGTGTGGAGAGTTACGGTATAAACCTCAACGAAATCGCCACCGCTGTGTCCGGCAATAACGCCCTGATTACAGCCGGAGCCATCGAAACAGAAACAGGTCGATTTGGTGTAAAACTTCCCGGTTTGATCGAAAATCGTCAAGACCTGGAGGAACTCGTTGTCAGGCGCAATGACGACGGCAGTGTCATCAGCATTCGCGATATTGCCGATGTGCGTGACGGTTACAGGGATGCTAAATCCTTTGCCCGTTTTAACGGGAACCGTTCCGTATCTCTGGAAATTTCCAAGCGGCAGGGCGGGAACGTAATCGAAACGACTCGGGATGTCAAACGCCTCGTCGATGAAATTTACGCCCGACCAGACTGGCCGGATACCGTGCGCATGTCTTACAGTCAGGACCGATCAGAAGATGTTATCGAGATGGTCACGTCACTATTCTCTTCTATTTTAAATGCGGTTATCCTGGTTTTTCTGGTCTGTATCGTCGCGCTGGGGTTGCGATCCGCGCTATTTGTGGGATGGGCCGTCCCGGCCTCCTTTCTGATGGCGTTGTTCATGTTTATGGTGCAGGGTGAGACGGTCAACATGATGATCATGTACGGACTTATTCTGTCCGTAGGCGTGCTGATTGACAGCGCCATTGTGATTGTCGAATTCGCTGACCGGAAACTTGCTGAAGGCATGGGACGTGTGGAGGCGTTTAGAACCGCCGGTGAACGCATGTTCTGGCCGATTATTTCGTCTACACTAACCACCCTGGCTGCATTCATCCCATTTCTGTTCTGGGAGTCTATTTCCGGCAAATACATGTCTTATTTCCCACGTACGATGATATACGTGTTGACTGCTTCCATGCTGATGGCGATCATTTTCCTGCCGACCATGGGGGCATTGTTTGGCCCGAAAACCTTCGACAAGAAAGCCGCCAACTTGCAGGCGATCTCCGGCGGGGATAGCGACCCGCTCGCAACAAAAGGCTTACTGGGTTTTTACGTTCGGCTAATCAGCATGCTGATTCGTTTCCCGGCCCTGGTGATCATCGGCACGCTTGTGAGCTGTTACGCGATAATCCAGCAGTTCGGCGCAAGTATGTCTGGCGACAACCCGAAACCGGTTGAGTTCTTCACCCAATCCGCAGGTTCACAGGTTTACATCCTTGCGCGTGCGCGCGGCAACAGCACGGCTAAATCCGATCTGGACATTGCTCTTGAAATTGAACGCCGCATTGCCGGGATTGAGGGTATAAAATCCGTTTATGCTGTCACCGGAAACGCGGCCGGAGGTTCCGGCGGCGGAGGTTCCGCGATGACAGGCCCGCAAAACGTGCCAACCGACACAGTCGCGAAAATCTACACCGAATTGGAGGATTTCGCCCTTCGCCCACCCACCGAAATCATCATGGATGATATTCGCGAGCGTATCGGTACCATTCCCGGTATTATCATTGAGGTGGTGTCTGTTGCCGAAGGTCCACCCATTGGTAAGGACATCGAAATCCAGCTGACATCTGACAACCTCTCCTCCCTTATTGAGGCAACCAGAATTGTAACAGAAAAATTCAATACGACAGCTGCACTGTTTGATATAGAAAATACACTTCCTTTGCCCGGTATTGAATGGGAAGTCGTGGTAGATCAGGCTGAAGCCGGTCGTTTGGGACTGGATGTGGGTTCCATCGGTGCTTCTATTCAGTTTGTGACTGAGGGTGCGCTGATTGCGCAGTATCGCCCGCTGAATGCGGAAGAAGAAGTCGATATTCGTGTCCGATACCCGGCGACGTCGCGTAACCTGCGCGAACTGGAAACTTTACGGATTCAGTCTCCGCAAGGTGCCCTGCCCTTATCCTCCGTCGTCGAAGTCAAGCCCAGACCGCGTCAGGATCAGATCAACCGCAGGGATCAACAACTTGTTTACGAGATCAAAGCCAATGTAGTCGAGGGATTTGCCATCAATCAACAGGTTGAGGAGGTCAAAAACTGGCTGGCATCAGAAGCCGATCTGCCGGACGGGGTCGATTTCAAATTTCTTGGCCAAGAAGAAGAAAACGCAGCCGCCGGAGAGTTTTTCCAAGCCGCCGGGTTGGCGATTATCTTCATGATTGGTACCATACTGCTTTTGCAATTTAATAGTTTCTACCACGTATGTCTGACTTTGGGTTCCGTGATTTTATCAATTGTCGGCGTACTGCTAGGCCTGACATTCTTTCCATATATCAGTATTATCCTGTGCGGAACGGGTGTGATTACACTGGTCGGTATTGTGGTCAATAACAATATTGTGCTGATTGATACCTATCGGCGTTTGACACATCAGGGAGGGGTCGAACCCGTCGAAGCCGCCATACGAACAGCAGCGCAACGAGCCCGACCCGTTGTCCTGACAACCATCACCACGGTGGTCGGACTGATGCCACTGGTTCTGGGATGGAAAGCCAATGTATTTAGTGGTGAATTCTCCACCCGTGGCACATCAACCTCGGAAATATGGCAGCCCATCTCCTACGTCATTTCCTGTGGTTTGGCTTTCGCGACAATACTGACTCTTGTTTTGACGCCGGTCCTTCTCGCGGCTCCGACAGTCTGGATGAATAAAATCAGACACATTACATCCAAGAGTCAGGAAGTTGACAGGAACGGCTTCACAGAGGAGCTCAAGAGTGAGTGGAATCCAGCCGAATAGGGTTACTCACTCGTCGTATCCTCTGTTACATTCGGTGCATAGACAGCCGTGTACTGATAACCGCCGCCGTAGAGATAGCGCAATATTTGCCACCGATGGGATGTATATTCGACATAAACCGGTATGTTTGGCGTTTTGTCGGATTCACCCAGTGCCAGACGTTTGAACGGCAGACTGATCTGCGCCAGTATGGCATCCTCCACAATAAGCTCTGCCCGGACATCATAAGCCCCGCGGGGCAAGGTGTCTGAGGCAATAAAAAACCAGCGCCCGTCCGGCTCGCTCCGTGTTTCACCGATGACAATATCATTAGCGTAAAGGCGAATGCGCCCGCTGGTTTCTGACACACCAGAGAAGATGACGCCGCCACTTTCGTCATAATCGATTGGCCCAAGCCCCAAACCTCCGGCGGCCGGCATACCACGAAAAGGAGACTGAAACAATCGGGTCGGGCCGCCTGGTGCTGTAATCATGATCAGGGCCGGCTCGCTCCGTGCCGCATCACCAGTGTAGAAGGGATGCGGGATGCGGTAAACAGTTTCATCTGATCTCACCCGCACTTGCTCGGCATCGCGAAATATAATTTCAAGTTGCAGACTATCTTCTGTATGGAGCTCAAATTCGGTTTTCCAGTTCCCGTCCGGTCCCGTAGAGAATGTTAGTAAAGACTCATGTGGACTCTCCAAAGTCAAATCGGTCTCCGCAGGTCCGGTTCCCGACAGGATCAGGCGACCGTCCCGTTCGGAAACACTCTTGAATATGACCGGATCAATACTTTTGTTAAGATTATCAATTTGCCTTTCGGTCAATTCCACGCCGACCCCGGAATTACCGGCGCGGACATTTTGCGAAATCCGCACGGCAATCAAAAGGCCGATGGCCAGCACAAGGCCTGTTAACAACATGGATGTAAGTCTGGTTTTCACGAATTCTCCACTTGCAAAGCAGGATCAAAAAATGACCACTTGATAGCCTCGGTACAAACAGCACGTGCACGTCGCGCAAACAGCAAAACAGACATCCCCAAGACTGCAAGATGAACGAAAAAACGCCCACGCCTGGCCGTATACGTGTGTTCCGGTTCCTCCAGAATTTTCCGCGTTAAATCTTTATGTAGCTCGTTTTTCTCATTTTTACATCACGGGACATCATGATCGGTGCCCATCACTCTATCCCAAAACCGGAAATAAAGTCCGTAATTCCCACTAAATCTTGTGTGATGCAAGTTATGATGTGTAGCCGTTATCAGGACGCGCCCAAACCAGCCATTGAGCCATTTTTTCGGATAAATTTCCCAGCCGGCATGATTGAAAACGGCGTTCATGGTCATGATTACCAGAAGCGCTAGTACCGTGCCCACATGGATCGGAATAAACAGTGCAATCACGGGCAGGAACCAGGCTGAAATCAAGGCTTCTGCGGGATCAAAAGAAAAACTCGCCCATGGCGTTGGCTGAACAGATCTGTGATGCCCGGCATGGATCCGGGAAAACACCGCCCTGCAGTGCATCCAGCGATGCGTCCAGTAAAAGTAGGTGTCGTGTAAAAACAGGTAGAGACCAGCACTAAACAGTGTATAAATCCATCCGAAAACACCGTCGATGGGACCGGAATAGATCGCCGTGCCGCCTTGTTTCCACATTTCAATTAAAACGGCCCCCGGCGCAGCATAGATAAACGAAGATAATGTCGAGAGCCTGATCTCGTGCATGACGGTTTCCCGTGTCGGTTTACGTTGTGTCAGCTGCTCAGCCCTGACTTTTTCAGGATCCCGCATCCAGAGCAAATAATGAATTACCCCGGCAATTGTGATATAACGAACCAGAATAATCGTAACTAGCGTCAGATAAATCACGATACCCGGTCCCGGAGGTATTGGCCAGCCCGCCATAATAAGATCCCGGTTGATGATGGTGCTAAACTTGCACCATATAAGCCATGCTGTTAATGAGTACAAATGTCTCGCACGACCTTAATATCACCGTCCATCCTTTCTGCCGATTTTGCCCGTTTGGGTGAGGAAATTCAGGCCATCGACACGGCAGGCGCAGACATGATCCATGTTGATGTCATGGATGGCCATTATGTCCCGAACCTGACCATTGGGCCGACTGTTCTCAAAGACCTGAAATTATATTCGACAAAACCCTTTGATGTGCATCTCATGATTAGCCCGGTCGACCCGCTGATTGCAGAATTTGCGAAAGCCGGAGCTGATTATCTCACGGTTCACCCGGATGCAGGACCACATATTCATCGTACACTGCAAGCAATTCGCGATCATGGCATGAAACCCGGTGTGGCGCTTAACCCGGCAACACCCATTAACGTCTTGGATCATGTCATGGATGAAATCGATCTTGTTTTGGTTATGGGTGTTAATCCGGGATTTGGTGGACAGTCTTTCATCCTTTCACAGCTTGAGAAGATCCGCTCACTTTCCCGGATGACAGCTGCCTCCGGACGCGATATCATCCTGGAAGTTGACGGGGGGGTAACTCCTTTCACGGCCCGACAGTGCCGCGAAGCTGGTGCTAACGCTCTGGTTGCAGGTAGCGCCGTTTTCAAGGGTTCCGGTACCTACGCAGAGAATATTGCCGCTATACGCGGAAAATCTTCTGCGCAGGTTACATAGTCCCACTTATGGGCCGGATATCGTTCAGGGATGTAGCCGGAGAGGCAATAAGGCGTGGCTATAGACGCCTTGCGACAGATTTGGGCGGACCTTTGCGCTCGCTCAATTTGCGCAGTCACGCAATCGGACAATTTCGCGACATTCAGATCACTAATTTTTCGGGTCGCAAGGCTACTCATGACAGACTTCTAAACGGTCACTTCATCTATGCCGGTCAGGAGCTGGATATCGGAACCCAAGGCGACCCATGGATAATCCAGGCTCCCTCGGAACATTTTGCCTTCTGGTTACACAGTTTCGAATGGATAGACGATCTTCTATACGGGCAGAACAAACAGGCTGTTATCCGTGCACGCTACCTTGTAGATCGCTGGATTGAAATATTCGGCGGTTGGAATGCCTATGCTTGGGATAATGATATCCTCGCAGCGCGTCTTTTCAATTGGACAAAACATTGGACACCAGTCATGAGTACCGACGATCCAGGTGATCCAGCTGCAAAAAGACGCGGCAACATTGAACGCCAGCTGAAACGACTCCGTAATACGTTTGGACGCACACCGCCGGGTATGCACCGTTTGCGTGCCGCTGTCAGTCTGGCACTTGGCGGCATTCTGGTGCCCGGCGATCCCGACAAGTTCCTGAACCGCGGTCTTGATTGGCTGGACACAGAAGTCAATACCCAAATTCTCGCAGACGGCGGGCATATCAGTCGCTCACCTGCGCACACGGTTCAGGCTTTGCATCTGCTAATCTGTCTTGATGAAGCCCTCAACGGTTCGGGGATTGAGCCGACGCGGTCGTTTCAGCGCGCTCTGGAGCGTTTGCATCGTCTCGTGCCATTTTTCATGTATCAGGACGCACAACTAGCCTGTTTCAACGGCTCAGGTCAGGAATATCCGTCTTTCCTGCAGGCCCTGATAAAACATGCCGCGGAACCTGCCAAGCCGCTTACTTATTGTCCACATACGGGTTATCAACGGATATCACTCGGTGATACCCTGTTGGTGGTGGATACAGGTGAAACACCGCCTCTGCGTCATGACGAGGACGCCCATCTGGCCCCGTTGGCATTCGAGATGTCAACCGATGCGGGATGCCTGATCGTCAATTGTGGCTGGTCACAGGAGCAACCTCAATCCTGGAGAAATATCATACGCCAAACAGCTGCCCATTCCACACTTTGTCTCAAGGATATGTCGGCAGGGCGGTTAGTGAAAGATGGGCTGACTGCCAAGCTGTTTGAAAATTCCGTCGCGAAAAGTGTCGGCACCGTCAAAGCCTCCCGCATGGGACAGGACAGCGGTGTTTGGCTGGAAATGTCCCATCACGGGTATCAGGACCGCACAGGTCTCGAACATCGCCGCCGTCTCTACATGAAATCAGATGGGCTGGACATACGCGGTGAGGATTCTTTACTGGCGCCGATCAGGTTTGTACCCATGGGCTGGGACAACCTGCATTTTGATATTCGTTTTCATCTGCATCCATCCGTTCGTGTCATTCTTGCACAGGACCTGCGCGGCGCGCTATTGATACAATCGGAAAAAGTCGGCTGGAAGTTTTGCACTGACATGGGGCCCACGCGGATTGAAGAATCAGTTTATCTCGGAACAGGTCAGCGCCCGATTAAGACAGAACAGATCGTGATATCAGGCCAGGCTTTTGCAGGTAGTGATTGCGGAACCAGGTCAAATCGGGTCAGATGGTCCATAAAAAGGCTCAATACGAAATGATCCTGCTTTCCCGTATTACAGAGAAACCATGGCTAAACAGAGCCGCTGTGACGATTTTTGATTTACTCATCGGCGTGGCCTGTGTGTATGCGCTCATTCATTTTCGTTACGCATACGGACAAAGAGGCATCCCCTCTTCCGTCGATGTGGCGGCGGCGGTTGTTTTCTTCATTAGCTGCGTCCTGACATGGACTTTAATGGATGTGAACCGGGCAATCTGGCGTCTTACGTCATTGGACGATATCAAGAAATTGCTACTGGCCGTATTGTTTGCGACCATTACGGCTCTAATCATACTGTTTTTCTTTTTTGACCGGGCCATGGATTTCTCCCGATCCGTGCTCCCTATTCTGGCACCATTATTTTTCGTTGCCTTGGTCCTTTGCCGAATAATTTTCGTCTTTTTATGTGGTCTGGACATACGGGGGATTTTCAGGGCTCAGAATAAAGCCCTTCCCGATGCAATTCTTTTAGGTTCGGAAGACTCAATGGGTGCCTATCTGCGTAATGCACACCAACGGCGGGAGGGTCCGTTGTATAACGTGCGAGGTCTTTTGGGCACGAATGAAAGTCACAAAGGCAAGTCAATCCGCGGTGTCCCCATACTCGGCGGTGTCGAAAGTGTGAAAGATATCTTTTCCGATATCGGGAAACAATATTATGACCCGCCCACGCTGATTTCAACCGATGATAAGCTGGACAGAAGGACCTTATACAGGATCATACGCGAAGCCTCCGAAATTGGCGCCCCGCTTGTACGGGTTGACGGTAGCAGACCATATGGGGTTTGTGAGTTTGAGGTCGCTGACCTGATTGGACGCAAAGCTAAAATTCTCGACACCACACCCGTCAAACGCTTCGCAAAAGGTAAACGAATCATGATTACGGGTGCCGGGGGCACTGTTGGATCAGAAATAACACGACAAGTCGCCATGGCTGATCCGGAAAGGCTCCTGCTTGTCGAAAATTCAGAGTATAATTTATACAAAGTTGATCACGAACTGAAAAAAATCATGCCCACACCCAAACACAGGATGTGGTTTCCCTATGTCGCCGATATTTGTGACAAGTCCCGGATGGAGGAAATTTTCAAACGCGAGGAACCACAGATCGTTCTCCATGCCGCCGCCATGAAACATGTACCTTTGAGTGAATGTAACCCTGTGCAGGCCCTGCGTATAAATCTTGGCGGTACAAGAAATATTCTTGATTTGACCATAAAATACAGGGCCCGAAACTTCATCCTGATCTCCACGGATAAGGCAGTCTGCCCGTCAAATATTATGGGTGTTAGCAAACGCCTCGCAGAAATGCTAATCATGGCGCGCGGAAATAATTTGACCGATATATCAATCTGTGCCGTACGGTTCGGCAATGTGCTGGCCTCGACCGGCTCTGTTGTGCCCTTGTTTGAAGAACAAATTTCCGATGGCGGACCTGTGACCGTGACCGATAAGAATGCTTCGCGCTACTTCATGACCACCGGGGAGTCCGCCTCCCTTGTTTTGCAGGCCGCAGCGTTGAACGCCTCAGAACGTGCAGGTTTGTCATCAATCTACGCTCTGGAGATGGGTGAGCCTGTGAAAATTGCCGAGCTGGCACGACAACTCGTTCGTCTTCGCGGCAAAATTCCCGACAAAGACATAGATATCGTTTTCACCGGACTGCGCCCGGGTGAGAAGAGGCATGAGGAAATAAAGGGGTTAAAAGAAAATTTTGAATCGACTTATGTCGATGGTATTCAACGCTTTACGGAACAAATACCTAATCCCGGATTAGTTTACGAGCGAATTAATATGATACTCAAAGGCTTGGAAACTGGCGATATGAACAGCATACAAGACCTTCTGCAAAAACTCATACCTGATTATGACCCGCAGCATGAGACTTTGGCTTCACCCGAATCCCGCATCCCCGAACGCGAGTATCCTGACGCCAGAGTCGTTTCGCTCTCTGAAAAAATGCAGCCCGGCGCGGCGAACTGATATGTCCTTGCCCAATCCTGACCTCCCGACCTTCAGCCCGGAACGCAAAATACGTGTTCGCACGGCACTCATTTCCGTTTCAGAAAAATCCAATCTCATCAAACACGCCAAGGCCCTCAGTGAGCGCGGGATTTCCCTTATATCCACGGGGGGAACGTACCGCACTATTTCCAAAAGCGGTATTCCGGTCAGGGATGTAAGCAACTTGACGCAATACCCCGAAATAATGGACGGACGGGTCAAAACACTCCACCCGGTGGTTCACGGTGGACTTCTCGGCAACCGCGATCTGGGCAGTCATCGCCACACCATGGCTGAACACAAAATTACGCCTATCGACCTCCTGATCGTCAATCTGTATCCTTTCGAGGATACGGTTGCGGGTGATACGTCCTATGATATGGCGGTCGAAAATATCGACGTAGGCGGCCCGGCCATGATACGCGCGGCTGCCAAGAATCATGCCCATGTTGCTGTCTGCGTCGATAGTGAGGACGTTAAAGCTGTCCTGTCCGAACTTGATGACCATGATGGCCGTCTGGGCGGTCATCTGCGCCGCAGGCTCGCCGCCAAGGCCTTCTCTCGAACCGCTGCCTATGACGCGGCTATCGGGAATTATCTGACGCGGCAAGCCGAAGAGGCGACGCCCGCCTATCGAACGCAAGCCGGAATACTAAAACAGGCCATGCGGTACGGCGAAAATCCGCACCAATCCGCTGCTCTTTATCTGGACGACCCGGCATGTCCGGGCGTAGCAACAGCCACGCTACATCAGGGCAAAGCGCTGTCCTACAATAATATTAACGATACGGACGCTGCTTTCGAACTCGTCGCTGAATTCGGTGCTGTAGAACACGGTGCAAAACCGGCTGTCGCCATCATCAAACACGCCAACCCCTGCGGTGTGGCCATTGCCGACGATTTTCTGACAGCCTATCAAAATGCACTTGCCTGCGACCCGGTATCCGCCTTTGGGGGCGTTATCGCACTTAACGGTCCCCTGGATGCAAAGACAGCGGGGGCCATCACCAAGGTCTTTACCGAAGTTATCATTGCGCCGTCTATCACGGACGAGGCCATGGCTGTCTTGGTCAAAGTGACAAACCTGCGAATCCTGTCCACAAACGGCCTTCCCGATCCATCCAGACCCGGCACGACCTTCCGGAATGTGGCGGGCGGCCTGCTTGTACAGGACCGTGATAACGTATCCATCACAGTCGACGATGTGAATATCGTCACCGAACGCCAGCCGTCGAAGCAGGAATTGACAGATATGATGATAGCCTGGAAAGTCGCCAAGCACGTCAAATCCAATGCGATAGTCTATGTCAGGGACGGCGCGACGGCAGGCATAGGGGCTGGGCAGATGAGCCGCGTTGATAGCGCACAAATTGCTGCCCGCAAAGCTATGGATGCACAGGAAATGGCGGGATGGGAAATCCCCGGAACCCGGGGTTGTGCCTGCGCATCCGATGCCTTCTTCCCGTTTACTGACGGTATATATACCGCCGCTGCTGCAGGTGCCACGGCCCTGATCCAACCGGGCGGTTCCATCCGCGATGCCGAAGTGATTGAGGCTGCAAATGAAGCTGGGCTGACTATGGCATTTACAGGCATGCGTCATTTCCGGCATTAGAGACCCATGAGCCTAATCAAATTCGATATTCAGGATCAGATTGCCGTCATTACACTCAATCGGCCTGACAGGATGAATGCCTATAATGTCGAAATGCATTACGCCTTGATTGACGCATTCGACTCGGCGGACATGAATCCTGAAGTCCGCGTGGTCGTCATCACGGGTGCTGGAGAGGTTTTCTGCGCGGGCGCAGACATAAGCGATGGATTCGGTGCCTTGAGTGACCCGGAAAAATTTGATGGAATTTCAAGAGATTACGGCGGTATGCTGAATCTACGTGTTTTTGAATGTGACACGCCGGTGATCGCTGCCGTGAACGGTGCAGCCGTAGGTGTAGGTGCGACCATGTTATTACCAATGGATATTGTGATCGCCGAACGGACATCCAAATTCGCTTTCCCGTTCGGTCGCCGCGGTATCACGTTTGACGGCGCGGCCAGCTTCTTCCTGCCCCATGTCGTCGGTCTCGGTACAGCTCGTGAATGGATACTCAAGGGCGATATCATCAAGGCGGATGAGGCGCACAAGGCCGGCATGGTACAGGAAATCGCCGAAACCGGCATGGTATTTGAGCGGGCCGTGGAACTGGCACGGGATATTTCTGTCAATGTCTCCCCTACAAGTGCGGCGCAGAATAAGCAGCTTTTGCGCGCCCATGTATTGAACGGTAATGACTATGGCGGCGGGCCCATGGGCGCACATATGGCAGAGAGCGTTTTGCTTGAACATGCCTTTACGTCTAGGGATTGTATTGAAGGCGTACGCGCTTTTTTCGAAAAACGGTCACCAACATTCAAGAATTATGAGAGAAATCCATGAGCGAATATATCCCCCCCAAGGTCTGGACATGGCATCAGGGCACCAACGGACACTTTGAAAATATCAATCGCCCTGTTTCCGGTCCAACCCATGACAAGGACCTGCCGATTGGTAAGTTTCCGCATCAGCTTTACTCTCTGGCAACTCCCAACGGTGTCAAAGTCACAATTATGTTTGAGGAGCTTCTGGCCAAGGGGTTCAGGGATGCGGAGTATGATGCCTGGATCATAAATATCAGGGATGGAGACCAGTTCAGCAGCGGGTTCGTCGAGCTAAATCCGAATTCCAAAATCCCGACTATGGCCGATTATTCAGTCGACCCGGTACAGCGGGTTTTTGAATCCGGATCAATCCTGGTATATCTGGCGGAAAAATTCGGGGCGTTCCTGCCGACACAGCATGGGGCCCGTACCGAGTGCCTGTCCTGGTTATTTTGGCAAGTCGGATCAGGTCCCTATCTCGGCGGTGGTTTTGGACACTTCTATGCCTATGCACCTGAAAAAATCGAATATGCCATCAACCGTTTCGCCATGGAAACCAAACGGCAGCTGGATGTACTCGACAAGCACCTTGAGAAAAACGAGTTTTTCGCCGGAGATGCTTATTCTATCGCCGATATGGCTATCTGGCCATGGTACGGAGTCCTGGTCGCCGGAAACCTGTATGAGGCTGGGGAATTTCTCTCGGTACATGAACATGAACACGTCAATCGCTGGAGTGAGCAATTAGGGAGGCGTGACGCTGTTCAACGCGGCCGTATGGTCAACCGGGCTTGGGGCGAGCCGGATTCTCAACTCAGGGAACGTCACGGACCTGATGATTTTGACACGCAAACCTGGGACAAGATCGGACCTGCACAACCTTAGGCCCGAGTTGGGGGTCAACACCAGACAAAACAGAATGTGTCTAGCTCTCCAGATCCAGGGTTTTCATCCATCCGATAATATCGGATAAGGCTGATTGATTGGCTTCGCGTGTTGCATTTACAATGGAACTGATCGCGATATTATCGGCACGTCTGGTAGATTTAACCGCGAATGTGCCGATCAGGTTACGTGATGAGGCATCGGCCACCGTGGCAATGTAATGTACTACGACCAAAGGCGCTTCTGTCTGGCCGTGGTCGAACTGTGCCTCGAAATTACGTACTGTCAGATGCACACGATGGGTCGTGCGCACACCTGATGTCGGGAGCACGCCGATAAATTCATCGTGTCCCGCCAGTTCGTCCACAAAACTCCACTGAATGAGGGCAGGAACAGGCTCTGACCAGCGTGCCCTTCCGGCTGTTTGGTAAGTGTTTCCATCCGGGGACAGTATAATAGCATCCCGTTGCAGCGAAGTCGGTGTCGTGGGACGATCAACACGGAAATTTTTGGCATCTTTCCGGGGTGTAACAGCCTCAACGCTCGACCTGAGCAGGTAAATTGTATCCGCCGGTTTCGGGTCCGGCAGCACCGACACGCAAGCGGACAGGCCGATTCCCACAACCATAATTGCCAAACCACACTTTATCCTCACTGCGGTAACTCCATGGTTTCCAACTCTTCTCCGGCGATAAACTGCGCCGGATTGCGTTCCAGCTGCTCCGCGACAGCTGTCAAAGCCGCAACGAGGCGACGCAGTCCGTCAGCCGTCTCCTCCAAATCTGTCAGACTTGAGTTAGACAAACGGTTAATCGCATCACGTGCGTCCACGGTGAGATCTGTCCCACCCTCGGCAAACTCGGTAACTTCGGCCAGCATCGTATCAACATTGTCCAGAGACATTGTTGTACGATTGATAAATTCCACCAGGTCTTCGGACACAAAGGTATCAAATTCAACAGCTGAAGTTTCAATTGCGCGGGCAGCCGATGCTATATCATTGGCAGCTTTTTCGATGGCAATTAGCGCACGGTTCACTAATTCTCCATCTATGTCCATATCGCGGAGATTTGCCGTAATCTGATTAGTATTATCCAGAATACCCTGAAAATCGGATATTGCTTCCTCCGAAAGTGCCGCATTGACCCGGCCCAGGGCTTCCCGGGTGCCTTCAATTATCGACGTGCTTTCGTCAAAAATACTGTCAAGCTGACTCATCTCGCCCCTTATGGTATGCTCGCCCATCTCCGGCATGTCACCGGCAGATACATCACCGGGGAAAATCTGGAGATAGCTCAAACCGGTCAGACCCTGCGGTTCAAGTTTGGCCTTACTGTTATTGAAAACTGGTGTGCCGCTATGAACACGTATGTCCACGGTAACATTGTTGGGTTTTGTCCGATCAAGTTGCAGCCCTGTGACTTCACCAACCAAAATTCCGTTGAGTCGTACCGCACTGCCTTCAGACAGACCGCGGACGGGACCATCAAACTTTACTTGGTAATTATCATATTGTCGGTCAAACTGCGCGTCGGACAACCAGGCAAAGAAAATGATCGCTGCAATAAGGGACAGCAAAACAAATATGCCGACCAGCACATATCGGGCCTTGTTTTCCACGTTCAGATTCTCCCTGCCGTTTGCGCAGCCCGCGAGCGGGGGCCGCCAAAATACTGTTTCACCCAGGAATGAGGATAATTCTGAACCTCGGACAGCCTGTCCGCTACGACGATTTGTTTATCTACTAAGACCGCGACCCGGTCACAAATCGTATAAAGACTGTCAAGATCATGGGTCACCATCAGAACAGTGAACTTCATGGCTTCACGCAGGTCAAGTATAAGATTGTCAAAGGCCGATGCGCCGATCGGATCAAGACCTGCTGTCGGCTCGTCTAAAAAGAGAAGCTTGGGATCAAGTGCCAGAGACCGGGCCAAACCGGCGCGTTTTTTCATCCCGCCGGACAGATCCGACGGAAACAGGGTTGCCGCATGGGCGGGTAAACCAACCATATGGATTTTCATGTCCGCCAGTTCACACATAAGCGGCTCTGGAAGGTCTGTATGCTCGCGCAGAGGCACCATGATATTTTCGCGTACGGTCAGTGAAGAAAACAGCGCTCCACCCTGAAACAGGACTCCGATTTCATTGTTCATGGCTGCACGTTCCCTGTCATTGAGTCGGGAGCGGTCACAGCCGTAATAATAGATTTTGCCGCCTTCGGGAATTTTCAATCCCAACAGCGTATTCATCAGTACGGACTTGCCGGAACCGGAACCGCCAACGATGCCCAGAATTTCCTCGGATTTGAGGGTGAAATCAAGATTTTCATGGATAATGTTTGACCCGAACCTGTTGAGCAAACCGCATGCCTGTACCGGTGGTGCTGTATTGTCAAATCCCGGGATAACCATGCTAGATCCCCACATGAAAAAACAGGACGGCAAAAGCTGCATTCGTTGTCAAGACAGCAAAAATAGCTTGTACAACGCTGGATGTGGTGCGCGAACCCAGAGAATCGACACTCCCCGTCACCGCAAGACCTTGTCGACATCCAATCACAGCGATCAGAAGTGCAAAGACAGGAGTTTTTATCATGCCTACAAAGAAATGAACCGGATCGACGACGTCCCGTATCCGGGTCACAAACAGGATGGGCGAAATTCCGTTTGACCCACCACTCCAGGCTACCAACAACCCACCACCAATACCGGAAACCATGGCCAAAAACGCCAATACGGGTGCAGATACCAAACAGGCGATGGCGCGCGGCACGACAAGGGTTTCATATGTATCCAGACCGATGACGGTCATAGCGTCGATTTCCTGACGCATTTTCATGGCACCGATCTGTGCGGTAAAAGCCGAATCTGAACGTCCTGCCAGTATAATGACTGTAATAAGGGTTGCGAATTCACGCAAAACCGATACAGTTATCAAATCAACCATAAACACTTGCGCACCAAATGAGGCCAGCAGGCTTGCCGCCATATAGGCAATGACTGCGCCAACAAAAAAACTGAGCAACATGACAATCGGAGCAGCGTTAAGGCCTATATCTTCGATCAGGAAAACGACGGATTTCCAGCGGATACGCGTCGGGGTGAGAAGAAGCTTGACAAAAACGACGAGGAAACGTCCTAAAAATGCCAAAGTATCATAGACCTCGGACAGAAATCCCGATGTGTACTCGCCTATGCGTATCAGTATGTCATACCAATGCCGGGGGTCACGTGGGGCTTGACCCATGGATGCCTCGGCGGCAGCGGTTATGAGCTTTCTGTGACCAGGCATGGTCGTAATGAGGTCATAGTCGAAACAACCGTCAGTCTTGCACCGGATGGCACGGGCGAAAACATAGGCCCCGGCCGTATCAATTTTGGCCATATTCGTAAAATCATAAATAACGGTGTCATAGTCTAACGGGGCGAGATCGCGCCGGAGCTTCTGGTCAATGCGCGCAATCTCCGTCACCGTCCAGTCACCGGAGGCTGATAGCTTGATCTGCCTGTCTGTATGCTCAATATTATATGTCGGCGCGTCAGCCATCAGCGTTTCTACATGCTCTCCTGCAGGTGGTAGTACGACAAGCCACAATCCGGGGTCAAGTCACAAAGCGCGTGCTCCGTTCAACTTCATATCTGTCCTGTGTATAGCCACTCGTGCGCGACTGGCGCCGTCTCTGATCCCGCTACGGTCCGTCTATAAATTCTGGAAAGCTTGGCGAATATACCCCACCTTGATGGAGTTTGTTGTCAGGCGACCATATGGACCCAATCGACACAAATAATGAACATGTTTGTCCTATCCCGGATGATTATACAGCCCCTCGCCAGTCGGCGCTCCTTAGGGTACGCTACAACAGACAAACATGCTGATCGGGCCGTCACTGACGGCGGGTTGCCTGTTCCGTATGCAGTATGTAAACCCTCTTTGCAACGATAACCAGCCACGCACCTTGATATTCATCGGTCGCATAAATGTTGCGCGTATTTCATCTTGGGGACACCTCACCCGGGCACCTGCCCGTCAAGGCCAATGCGGCCCTCAAATGATGTCCCGGGTAATGTTTGTTCGAACCCGTATGTGATCAACAGGGGTCGGACTCTTCCAGGCCGCAGGTCCAGCCCTGCCACCAAGTATGGTACGGATCCCAGACAGCACCGATGTAACCAACACTATATTCGTCACGCTCGTAATCAACAGCAAGACTCTCAAGGAAGCTATTGCCTTGGGGAACCGGGGCCACAGGGACTTTCTTCTCGGCTGCACCGTTGACAAAACCCTCAAGCGTGCCGGTTGTGACAATGTTGTTCCTGTCGTCATCAACAGCGGCCTGACCCGTTGTTGTGTCACTCCCTGTGCCAAACAACCCGCCCGCACAGTCAAACAGCACAGACCGGAAGGCCGGATCAGCCCCCTTTGTGAAGCCCTCAACACCGTCGCCCGCATCGGCCTCATAGCCAAGGCATGCACCTTCACCGGTCACAATACCGTTCAGCCAGGTTCCGATGGCACCTCTCCTCACGCGAATACCGTTACCCCTTGCACTGTCCGCACCGATGAGCGTGAAGTTGGCAACGGCCGGATTGGACGATGGCCTCACACCCGGTTTGAAAGAACCAACACCAATACCGTGGACACCACCGCCGCGCTGGAGACCGATAACATACTGAATACTGCCCTGATAGCCCTGGTTGAGGGTCAGCTGATCGGCGCCGTTACCGGTCAAAACAACCCGGCTTGAGTTCATTGTACCGCCAAAATATTTGATACCGTCACCGGAGCTGTTGTGAACCTGCACATGATGCATATTTGTCTTCGAACCGACACCTCCAAAGATGATACCGGCGCCCGGCCCGGAGCCGGCATACTTGACATGGACATAGCGCAGGGAACCCGAATCGTCGTCTTTTTCGGAGCCGCCGTAAAGCGCAGCCGCCCCTGCTGTCACACCTTTGACGGCATTTTCGCAGGCAGCCGTTCCGCCGGTTGCAGCAGGAGCAAGACAACGGTTGATGGGTGCGCGGCCCAGAATAACCAGACCGCCCCACTCACCCGCGGCATTCAGACGATCACCCCTGGCACCTGTTGCGTCCTCTTCAGACGTAAATATGATCAGTTTGTTGCTAAAGCCTAAGGCCGTTATGGTGGAGCCGCGATTGACAACAATGACATCGGCGCCGCTGCGACCGAAGACCGTAACTCCCGATTCAATGACAAGTGCAGCCGCGTCGCCATCTGATGCCGTACCGTCAGCCCCGACATCAACACCGATGTCGACGCGACCCAGCAGGGCGTACATGTTACCTGAGGTTAGTCGCAGCTCACCGGTTACCGTCCCGCTAACATTACATACGTTCTGCCTGCCAATATCAAAACCGGCATCCACGGTCCCCGCCGGGCACGTCGGCTCCGGCAGAAAATCCCGCGTCCAGCCCGCCGCCCAGTTACCCGTGTTTGTTTCTTCCGGACTAAAGGCACCGATGTAGCGGTCTGAATGATCAGGCAGCATACCCCGTTCCACCGACCCCGGCATGAGGAAGTCAAGGGTATTGGATGCTACGTGGTTTCTGCCGCGTTTAATAATTTTCCGAAATGTGGCCGGATCATCACCGTTTTCTGTATCTGTAGTCACCAGGTCCGGGCAGTCAAACAATACATAAACGAAGCTCGCATCATGGAGATAATTATAGCCCGGTCCGTCGCCGGCAGTCTCCTCATAGTCAACACAGGTATTGCCGTCGACCACAATACCGGAATTAAACCATGCACTCGCACCCGTATTGATGCGAACACCGCTGCCACTGGTGTTGCCTTCAGCCAGCAGGGTGAAGTTGTGAACAATGGGCCGAGATTGAGGACGCACCCCCGGCGCAGTAGAGCGGACTTCAATACCGTTGTCTGATGCGTCATCGCCGCGCGGCATACCAACCACGTATTCAATACGACCTAGATAGCCCTCGCTTACATCCAGCTGTTCATCGGCATTCCCCGTGAGGATGAGGTGATCCACTCCGACCACTCCACCGAGGAGCCTCATGCCGTCGCCGGCACTGTTGTGAACCTGAACGTAACTGACTGTCGTACCTCCACTGACACCGGCAAGGGTCAGAGCGGGCTTCCTCCCGAAACCAGCGTGACGCACAGTCACATACTCAAGCGTACCACTGCTGTGGGGGTTCTCCGTCATGTAGAAGGATGCGCCACCGTACTTTGGTTTTGATCCTGCGAGTCTCGTTCTGGTCAAGTTCGGGATGGTATTTTCACAGGCATCTGTTCCGCCTCTCACACCCGGAACATCGCAGCGGTTGATTATGGCATTGCCCAGAATAACAATACCGCCCCACTCACCGGTCGCGTTCTCGCGATCACCGATACCGGCAATATCATTCCTGCTCGTAAACGTGATCGGAGCCTCCCGTGTCCCCTTGGCGTTAATCTGGTGACAGCGGTGG
>JACOMS010000038.1 GCA_014324115.1 Hyphomonadaceae bacterium | reverse complement strand
CAATGTGCATCCCAACGCGTTCGAAATCCATCACGGCGACAGTCTTGCAAACGATTGGGACATGCTCCGTGAAGCCAACCCGGCAAGGAAGATCGAGTTTGATGCGGTCATCGCCAACCCGCCGTTCAGTTATCGCTGGACCCCGAGCGGGGAGATGGCGCAGGACTTCCGTTTCAGGGACTACGGCCTCGCGCCCAAATCAGCGGCGGATTTTGCCTTTCTGCTGCATGGCCTCCACTTCCTGTCAGCGCAGGGAACAATGGCTATCATTCTGCCCCACGGGGTGCTGTTTCGCGGCGGGGCGGAGGGCCGGATTCGCATGAAACTGCTCAAGGACGGGAACATTGACGCGGTCATCGGCCTACCGTCCAAACTGTTTTATTCCACGGGCATTCCGGTTTGTATCCTGGTCCTGAAGAAGTGCAAACAGACCGATGATGTCCTGTTCATTAACGCCGCCGGGAGCTATCAGAAGGGCAAGCGGCAAAACGTGCTGTTGCAGGACCATATTGACGACATCATCGACACCTACAGGTACCGGAAAGAAAAAGCCCGCTATTCCCGATGTGCAAGCCTTGAGGAAATCGCCGGAAATGACTTCAACCTCAACATCCCCCGCTACGTGGATACCTCCGTGCCGGAAGAGGAGATCAATGTTGCCGCCGTGCAGAAAGACGTCGTGCAGATCGGGGCTGAAATGACCGGAGCGCGCCAGCGCATGGTCAGGCATCTGGAGCGGCTGGATATTGAGACCGGAGGGGCCCGGTGACCTGGATGCTGTTTCTCGACGAAAGCGGCCAAGACCGCAAACACATGCCGTTTGAGGTCCGTGGGGGCATTGCCCTGCCCGTTTCCGAACTCTGGAACTTTGTGCGGGCATGGCGAAAGCTTGAGAAAAGCTGTTTTGGTGTGCCTCTCGCCGATTATGGAAAGGAAGTCAAAGGCGCGAAACTTCTCTCGACAAGGATCGCCTGAAGTGGGCCGAACAGGCGCCCGTCATGCCGGATAACCTGCGTCAGAATCTGGCCTGTGCCTTTCTGGAAATCGGTCGGGACAAACAACAGAAACCCGAAGAAAAAACTTCACCGCCTACGGACAGGCCAGCGTCAGAATGGCTTTCAAATCCCTTGAACTGCTCCGCGAATTCAAAGCGAAACTGTTTGCCTCCCTCATACCACGCGGTGTCAAGCCGCCCAAAGGGTTCACCAGGGAGGACTTTCTGCGAAAGGATCATGTCTTCCTGCTTGAGCGCTATTTCTATTTTTTGGAAGGGGAAAAAATGCACGGCCTGCCCGTCATGGATAAGACGGAAAAAACGCGGGACCGTCAATTCGTTTCCCGCCTGACTGACTATTTTGTTAAAACGGATACCGGTCGTAAACGCGCCCATTGGATCGTGCCAACACCCATCTTTGTTGATTCGGACATGAACTATGCTGTGCAGGCTGCCGATCTGTGCCTCTACTGCATCAATTGGGGTTTTCGGCATAAGAGCTGGGGTGACTATGGTCGGAACTATGAGACCCGGGATGCCATCTATAATGGCTTGGCGCCAAAATTATTACCTCTGCAATGGCACGGGAGTAGTTCCCGACGTCAGGAAACATTTCCCTCCCACGGTATTGTGTTGGTAACCGATCCGTACGAGGCCCGCCCGCGACCCTTAAAGACGGGGCTTTCAAGGATGCAGGAAGGCAAAAACAGGGGAGGAGGCAATGCACCGGCTGCCCTCCCCCTCATAAACTTTTATAATGCTTATATTCGAGTATAATGCTTATATTCGAGAGGGCTTGCATCCAGGCCGAGCCTCCGCCATCCACATAGGGACGGACCCTGTTCCGTGTCAACGGCAAAATATATAGAAGATACGATCCGTGGAGTTGACCGGAACCAATAAGCGTATAGGTTAGGGCCATGGCTCAAGACCTTATGAATTATGAGCAAATGATGCAGATCGCCCTGCGGGGGGTCGTGCGGGATGCCATACGCCGTGTTATCCGTGAAGACGGTCTGCCGGGCGCACATCATTTCTACATTACGTTTCTCACCCGCTTTCCTGGCGCGGAAATTGACGAAGGTCTTGCCAAAAAATATCCCAAAGAAATCACCATCGTTCTGGAACACAAGTTCTGGGACCTGAGCGCCAATGACAAGGATTTTGAAGTCACACTCAAATTCGGCGGCGTACCGAAATATCTGCGCGTGCCCTATGCTGCGGTCACACGTTTTCATGATCCAAGCGTGGGATTTGCCTTGCAGTTTAACCCCCCCGGGAACATGGAAGAACGGCCCGCCTCGCCCCGCCTCGCTACATTGGAGCCGACCGCGGACGAAACCGAAAACTTTGGGAAAGCACGACGCAAAGCCTCAAAGGCTGGCGCCGGTATCAAAATGAGCAGGGGTGTCAAGAATAATAAAAAAGACAACAAGACGTCCGAAAAACACCCCGAAGATGACACTGTTGTCAGCATGGACACTTTCAGGAAGAATAAACCATACTGAGTGGTGATCAAAGGAGAAAACGGTGACACCCGAACCAGGCAGGAAGAAAACCCGCACAGAATCCGACAGCTTTGGCAAGTTGAGAGTTCCGGTTGAGCGATATTACGGGGCTCAAACAGCACGCAGCCTGATTAACTTCCCGATCGGCAGCGAGAGAATGCCGTCCCCGTTGATCCGCGCACTCGGCATTATCAAATACTGTGCCGCCCAGACGAACAGGCAGCAGAAAAGTATTTCCTCCAAACTCGGCACTGCCATTACCCGCGCCGCCAGGGAAGTCGCTGACGGTAAACTGGACGATCATTTTCCCTTGTCTGTCTGGCAAACGGGTTCTGGCACACAGTCCAATATGAACGCCAATGAGGTTATCGCCAACCGCGCCATTGAATTGTTGGGCGGCGAGATCGGCTCAAAGACGCCCGTACATCCCAATGATCATGTAAATATGAGCCAGAGCTCAAATGACACATTTCCCACAGCCATGCATATTTCTGCGGTTGAGGAAATCACCCACAGCCTGTTGCCCGCTTTGGGAAAACTGCAAGGCGCACTGGACACCAAGTCGGAGGAATTCAAAGACATCATAAAGATCGGTCGCACCCACACCCAGGATGCGACACCCGTCACATTGGGACAGGAATTTTCCGGCTATGCCGCACAGGTCAAACTCGGTATCATGCGCGTCAAAAACAGTCTTGTAGAACTTTACCCGCTGGCCCAGGGTGGCACGGCCGTTGGCACCGGGCTGAACACCAAAAGCGGCTTTGCCAGCACATTTTCCGCCGAGGTGACCAAATTCACCAAACTACCTTTCTCCTCGGCGCGAAACAAGTTTGAAGCCTTGGCTGCTCATGACGCCTATGTTTCGGCCCACGGGGCGCTCAACACAGTCGCGGTGAGCCTGTTCAAAATCGCCAATGATATCCGCTTCCTCGGCTCCGGCCCGCGCTCGGGACTCGGTGAATTATCATTGCCTGAAAACGAACCCGGTTCCTCGATTATGCCCGGCAAGGTCAATCCGACCCAATGCGAAGCCATGACGATGGTATGTGCCCAGGTCATGGGCAATCACACAACCATGACCGTGTCCGGATCACAGGGGCATTTCGAGTTGAATGTCTACAAGCCTGTCATGGCATACAATATGCTGCAGAGCATTCAACTTCTAACAGACGCATTGCATGCTTTTACAGATAAATGCGTCGTCGGTATTGAGGCTAATGAAGCGCGTATTGCCGAGCTAATGTCGCGTTCGCTGATGCTGGTAACGGCCCTGGCACCGACTATTGGTTATGACAATGCTACCAAGGTTGCCAAAACGGCCCACAAGCGCGGCACCACCCTGCGACAGGAAGCTCTGCGACTCGGTTTTGTATCCGAGGCCGAATTCGACGCCGTCGTCCGTCCCGAAAACATGATCAGCCCAGGTTAATGTTCCGCCTGGCCGGAAATGTTCCGTCACCCTTCACAGATACGGCACATTCGTGTCATCGAACGAGAACAAAAACCCCGCCCCCGCGCTTTCGCAACGGTCTTTTACGTGAATAACCGGGAATTCTTGGGTGGGATTTTCGAAGCAGAGGTAGCAGGAAGATTTGGTGGTTTTGGTGGTGTGAGGCGGTGCTTGATGTCAAGGGCTGCACAGGGCTGATCGAATTGATGCTCACCGGTGGGAGGCCAAAAAGGCGATGTGTGAACGCTTTGCCGTTGTCTGTGAGGATAGAGCGGGTACGGATGGAACACCAGGGCGATTTGTTTACAACGCTCGTCTCGTTCCATTAGTGTCTTCTATCGTAATTTCTTTTGCTTTTGGTGGTACGCCATGAACACGGCGCCGGTGTTATTTGGAAAGTTGCTCTTGTATTTTCTGATTTTAGTATAAGAATTCAGGCTCGGCAGGTAAGCAACATTTGTGACCTGGACGCATAACTTTGCATATAATTCTCAAATGAAAGGCCAGGACCATGATTCTTCGACGGCTTGCGATCCCGTACCTCATCGCATTTTTGACAGCCTGTTCCGGCAGGGATGGGTCCGTTGTAGAATTTGAATATGAAAAATTCACCCTGGACAACGGTCTGGAGGTCATTTTGCACAGGGATACGTCCGATCCGGTTGTCGCAGTCACAACCGTAGTGCATGCGGGGAGTCACCGGGAAAGACCGGGTCGAACAGGTTTTGCGCATTTTTTTGAGCACATGGCCTTTAATGACAGCGAAAACGTGCCGCGCGGCTGGAACCGCAAGGCCATTCCCGAGTGGGGCGGGTTGCGCAATGGCGGCACATGGTCTGACGGCACCATCTACTACGAAGTCGTGCCCAAAGACGCTTTTGACAAGATCCTTTGGATCGCCTCCGATCGTCTCGGCTACATGATCAATACCGTTACCCAAGCCGCACTGGACCGGGAAAAACAGGTTGTCAAAAACGAAAAACGCCAGCGTGTGGATAATGTGGCCTACGGTTATACGGAAGAGGTGATCCGCACGGCGCTTTACCCAGAAGATCATCCCTACAGCTGGACCGTCATCGGCTCCCTGCCGGATTTACAGGCCGCCACACTGGATGACCTGCGCGAGTTTTATGACCGATATTACGGGGCCGGGAACGTGACAGTGGCTATTGCCGGTGACATCGAAATTGAAGAAACCAGAAAAAAAGTCGAGCGTTGGTTCGGTGAAATCCGGAAAGGCCCGGAAGTGGAGCCTTTGGCCGCCATGCCGGTCACATTGGACGCGAGCCGGTATCTTTATTTCGAGGATAATTTCGCCACATTACCGGAGCTTCGCCTGACATTTCCGACTGTGGAAAGCTATCACGCTGATGAAACGGCACTGGATGTCCTGGGCGGAATTCTCGGCGGGAGCAAGAACGCGGCCCTCTATCGGCGTGTCGTCAATGAGGCCGCGCTCGCCCCGAACGTCTCAAGCTATAATAACAGTATGGAACTCGCCGGGGAGTTTGTCATCCGTATCCGTGCCAAGGCCGGGGTTGATCTGGATGATGTGATGGCGGCTGTCGAGGCGGCCATGGCCGATTTTGAAAAAAACGGCGTTGATCCGAAAGACCTGCAACGTATCAAGGCGGAGCAGGAAATGCGGCTTTATGAACGTATGTCCACCGTGTTGGGAAAATCCAGTCAACTCGCCATAGATAATGAACTTGCCAAAGACCCGGCCTATGCGATCAAGGCGGCCGAGAAGCTCAGGACCGTGACTGCAGCTGACGTGATACGGGTCTATAGCACTTATATCAGGGACAAGCCTGCCGTTATCACCAGCTTTGTACCGAAAGATGAAGCAGAGCTGGCCGTTGAGGGTTCCGGGCTTGCGACGGTCTGGATCGAGGAGATCAGGGAAACCAGCGCCAACGAACAGGTTGGCCAGGGCGAAGAGGCGGAGTATGAAAAGACACCGTCCAGACATGATCGTTCGGAGCCGCCCTTCGGGAAACTGCCCCTGTTCAAAATGCCGGAGGTCTGGACGGCTGAGGTCGAACGCGGGCTCACAGTTTACGGGATTGAAAATCATGAAACACCGCTGATTGCGTTTGAAATCACCCTTGACGGCGGTCGCTGGGCGGAATTGCAGGAAGATAACGGTTCCATGGCCCTGCTTGCAGGTTTGATGAATGAGGGCAGTGCCGACAGGACGCCTGCCGAAATGGAACAGGCCATGGGTTTGTTGGGGTCTTCTGTCCATGTGTCGCTGTCCAGCGAGGAAATGCGTATATCCGGGACAAGTCTGGCGCGGAATTTCAAGCCGACACTGGATCTGGTTAATGAAATTTTGACCGGGCCGCGCCTGATGCAGGACGATTTTGACAGGGTGAAATCCGCGCAGATGACGGCCATCAGGGGCCGCGAGGCTGATCCCGGTGCCATTGCGTCCCTGGCTTTTAACAAACAGCTTTACGGCGATCTGTATCCCCTAGGTCTACCGTCTGACGGCACCCTGGAAACCGTCGAACCGATGACCCTTGATGACATCAAGGCGGCTTACAATGACGAGCTTTTCGGATCGACCATGCGTGTCCATATTGTCGGGGATATCGAAAAAGCTGCGGCGCTGGACGCTCTGGGCGTTATCGCAGACGGCTATGAACGTCGTTTCCGCCAGTATTGGGCCTTTGCGGTGCCACCACAGACCAAGGGCGGCAATGTTTATTTCATTGATGTACCGGGCTCCAGGCAAAGTGTGCTGAATATAGGCAAAGTCACGGTCGGATATGACGATGATGATTACAACAGGATCGTCTTTACCAATGAAAAACTGGGTGGCGACATAAGCGGTGATCTGGCCCAGACCCTGCGGATTGAAAAGGGCTATACTTATGGGGCGTATAGCTGGATCGGCCAGGGCCGGGCCCCGCAGCCCTTCAAAATCAGTACAAGTGTGCGCGCCAATGCCACCGGACCGTCCCTTGAGATCATCCGTGACCTGGTGACAAATCACGGTCCGGATTTTGACGAGGCGGCAGTGGAGCTGACAAAAAACAAACTGATCAAGGAAAATACCCGCGCCTTTGAGAGCCTGGATGCCAAGCTGGGTCTGCTGCGCAATATCGGCAAATTTAACAAACCACCGGATTATGTCGAACGGGATCAGGCTGAATTGATCGCCATGACCGTTGAGGTCTTCCGGAATACAGCAAAAAAGCATCTTTCGGAAACGGACATGATCTACGTGATTGTCGGAGACAAGGCGACACAGTTCAAGGTGGTTGAGAAATTCGCTGACGGCGACGTGATTGAGCTGGATATTTACGGGAATCCCCTCGCCGGAACCGAAAGCGAGGCAGGGGAATGAGCCTGATTTATCCTGAAAAAACCACCCGGGTGAATGAACAGTGATTGGTGCAGGGCATTGACCCTGTTGGCGAAACACGGGATATATGTGCATGCCGGAACGACAGACCAGCGATAATACAGTCCGGGCCTGTCTGCTTTTTATCAGTGCCGTGCTGGTTGTGTATTCCTTTCATGTCTTGCGTGATATTTTGGCGCCCCTGGCTATGGCGATATTTATCTGGTTGATCATTGACGCTTTCGCGCGCTGGATCGATGAAATGGCGAGTTGGATACCCTATTGGCTGGGGCTGACTTTGGCACTGATTACGGTGGTGTTGGGCCTGGTCGGTGTGGCGCTGATTATTACGGATACAGGATTTAACATAGCCCGTGATGCGCCGCGTTATTCCGCACGCATACAGGAAATAACCGGTTGGATTGCCGATGTTAGCGGTCGTGAGATCTCTTATGAGGAGCTTGACCGGGAATTCGCCGTTACCCGCCGCCTCCAGTCCGGCCTGCTCGGCCTTGCCGGTTCAGTGCAGAGTGTATTATCCGATTTTCTTGTTATCGGGGTTTATGTAGCCTTTCTTTTTGCCGCGCAGTCCTCCTTTGCCGGGAAAATGGATGATCTGTTTCCTGACAGTGAGGGCCGCAGGCGCGCCAGCCATGTGACCGGCCGTATTCGGGAATCGGTCGAAAAATATCTGGGAGTTCAGACGGTAGCGAGCCTGATCCAGACGGTTTTGAGCTATATTGTCATGGTTGGTTTCGGGTTGGAAAACGCGCTGTTCTGGGCGATGGTGATCTTCATCTTGAATTATATCCCGATTATCGGCGGGATATTTGCCGTTGTTCTGCCCGTGCTGTTTGCGCTTGTGCAATTTGACAGTCTTCGGGTCTTTGCCGTGTTCACTATCGCCCTGACCCTGGTGCAGGCTGTGTTTAATAATTTTGTTCAGCCCCGCATGATGGGCGACAGTATGAATATGTCGGCGCTGGTTGTTATTTTATCGCTGACTTTGTGGGGTGCGCTTTGGGGCGGGGTCGGCATGTTCCTGTCCGCGCCGCTAACCGTGATTACCATGATTATCCTTGCACAATTTCCGGCGACGCGCTGGATTTCGGTTCTGCTGTCCGTCGACGGTTATCCCGATGACGAGAAAAATCCGGATAATGACAAAAAAAACATCATGCCGCCCTCATGACAGCGTTTCAGACCCTGTTCCGCAGAAATCACTTCAAAAATTCCGGTCAAAATCCTGGGCACCCCAGAGACGGTCGCGACGCACCCAGCCTTTTTGCCCGGTCGGAGACCTCACCTTGCACCAGCTGTCGCCATGGCACGCCTGAATGCGAACAATTACATTTTTCTCAAGGTGTGCCAGGACATATGAACCGGGATCATCGGATTTGTAGAGGCGTGCCTCCTGCAAGAGCAATCCTGTATCAATCCCGGACAAGGCCTGTGAGAGCATCCAGCTCTCACCGCCGTCATGGTCACGCACTTTGCGCCAGACATCCATTTCGGCAACAACAATCAGGGGCAGGCCCTTGCGGCGATATTGCCACAAAACCGGATGCTCCAGGCTCGGTCCCAATCGTCCATTCACCCTGGTATATTTCAACGACACATGGCGCGGTACAGGGAAACCGGAATGGGTTTTATAGGCACCCACCCGCATAACATCCGCCAGGTCGGGCACGTCTTCCGTGATGACACGCCTCTGGATATCCTGTGCCCGCGTCGGCGCTGCCTGAAAAGCCAGAATCAGACATATGATCAATGCTTTCGTCATGTTTAGCCCATTTACGATGGTATCCCCGGCACAAAGTATTCCGTATGGGGGGAAAGCCTGAAATTATCTTAAAAAACAAGCGAAACTTTCACCGGAAATTTACGCGATGGGCCTTGCCAAAGCGAGAAAAAAAGCATCTTATAGGTCGTGGTCCGGGGTTTTCCGCATAAGCTTCGCATTGTAGTGTCCCGGCGCTTGCCGCAAGAGGTGGAGGCCCGTCTGTCTGATTTATGTGACACAACGCTCAATGCAGACGACAGACCCATGACCGCAGAACAGTTGAAAGCTGCCGTCCGGAACAGTGATGTATTTGTGCCGACGGTCACTGATAATTTGAATGCGCAGATCATAAGCGCCGCCGGGCCGGATCTGCGCCTGATTGCGAATTTTGGCGCGGGAACCGACCATATTGATGTCGAAGCGGCTTACGCCAAAGACATTATTGTGACGAACACACCCGATGTCCTGACCGAGGACACGGCTGACCTCGCCATGGTGCTTATCTTGGCTGTTCCCCGGCGGCTGGTCGAAGGCGACCGACTCGCCCGTGCCGGAAAGTTCACCGGATGGGCCCCGACCGGCCATCTGGGCCGCCGCGTCCGCGGTATGAAACTCGGGATCATTGGCATGGGCCGGATTGGGCAGGCGGTAGCCCGGCGGGCCAATGCTTTCGGTCTGTCCGTACATTACCACAATCGCCAGGTACTGCCGGATCCGGTTGAGGTCGCGCTCGGCGCAACATACCACGTCAATCTGGACGAGATGCTGGAACATGTTGACATTGTATCTGTCAACTGCCCGTCAACACCTCACACACGTCATCTGATTGACGCAAGGCGGCTGGAACGCATCGGGCCGGACGGTTACATTGTCAACACGTCCCGCGGCGATGTAATTGACGAGGCGGCGCTTGCCCGGGCATTGTCCGAAGGCATCATTGCGGGCGCCGGTCTGGACGTTTACGAGCATGAGCCGACAATACATCCTGATCTGATCACCTTGACCAATGTTGTTCTTGCACCGCATATCGGCTCCTCCACTTCCGAGTCGCGAAGGGAAATGGGCGAAACAGTCCTGATCAACATTCGTACCTGGATTAACGGGCGCCGCCCGCCGGACCGTGTTCTGCCGCCCGGTGCCCTTTATTCCAGGGCTTCATAAATTTGTTTTACGGAGAGATTTGCATGAAATACTTTGCTCTCGTTGCCGCAGTCGCGCAGTTGAATCTGGCGGTGTCGGCACAGGCCCACGGCTCACATCAGGACATGGATGTCGAGGTCAAAAACGATATTACGTCCGAGGCTCTGGGCAGTGGAATTTACCTGTTCAAGGGTCTCGGGGGAAATATCGGCGTTTCGGTCGGTGAAGACGGCGTGTTTGTCATTGATGATAAATTTGCGCGATTTGCGGAGGAAATCATCACCGATATTCGCGCACTGGATAACGGCCCGATCCGGTATGTTGTCAATACCCATTACCATGGCGACCACACAGGTGGAAATGCGGAAATGAAAGCGGCCGGAGCGACCATTGTCGCCCATGATAATGTTCGCAAACGCATGGGCATGACATTCGAGAACAGGATTTTAGGCCGCACTCAACAAGCCTCCCCCGAAGAACAATGGCCGGTCGTGACTTTTTCGGAAAACATGACTTTCCATTTCAACGGGCAGGTTGTGCACGTCAGCCATATGCCGAATGCCCATACGGATGGTGATGCCGTCATTTACTTCGAACAGGCGAACATCCTTCACATGGGTGATAATTATTTCAACGGCATGCTTCCTTACGTGGATGTAGACGGCGGCGGTTCACTACAAGGTATGATTGAGGCCCAGTCCCGGGCGATAGATATGATCGGTGAGGATACTCAAATCATACCCGGACACGGGCCGATGGCGACAACGGCTGACCTCGTCAAGAGCCGCGATATGCTGGTCGATATACAGTCCCGCGTGAAATCGCGCATGGATGCCGGGCAATCTCTTGACACAATTCTGCATGACAATCCCCTTGTGGAATATGCGGATCTAGCGGGGGGCTTCATTGATCTGGACAGTATGGTGAGGATAACCTACAGGTCCTTGTCCGGAAAGTGACTGATACAACCTGTCCTGTCGAAATGCCTGCATATCAGTGTCACGTGGGCGCGCATTTATCAAGTCACGGTTCTCCCGGTTGACGAACCGGTCCCTATTCCGCCCGCCTCCGGCACCGGGGAGTAGAGGATTCGCCTTGCGGTTGAGTTTCCCGCGTCAAAAGCCCCGTGGGTGCCGTCGGGGCTCGTGGACTGGAAAATTCAGCTGCAGGCCGGACAATCCGGATCTTTTTGCAGGGTAACCGTGCGCGCCCCGGCGCACAGGCCGTCAAATAACCAGAGTTTGCCGGACAGGGACTCACCCGCACCGGTGATCAGCTTGATAGTTTCAAGGGCCATCAGTGAGCCGACGATGCCTGCCAAGGCGCCGACAATACCGACTTCGGAACAGGTTTCACCGCGGGGAGGAATATGCGGGACCAGACAGCGATAACAGGGGCCGTGACCGTCAGACGGATAGACACCGACCTGTCCGTCAAAGCGCCCCAAGGCCCCGGAGACAAGCGGGATGCCCAGGGCGAGGGCGGCCCCGTTGGTATCAAAGCGCGTTTCAAAACTGTCTGTGCCATCCAGAATAACATCATGATTTTTCAAAAGCTCCCGCGCATTATCAGTTTTCAGGCGCAGATCTCCGGCGATAACCTTTATACCGGGGTTGAGATTGCCGAGGGTATCCGCCATGACTTCGGCTTTGCCCATGCCGATATCCGTATGGATGAACTGAACCTGGCGCTGAAGATTTGATGCCTCGACAACATCATCGTCAATGACCGTGATGTGCCCGATTCCGGCGGCAGCCAGGTACAGCCCTGCGGGGCCGCCCAGACCGCCCGCCCCGACGATTACAACATGTGAATCCAGTAAGGCCCGCTGTCCCGGACCACCGATCTCCCTAAGCACCAGATGGCGGGCATATCGGGTTATGTCATCGGGGGTCACCCCTCAAACAGGGGTGTGGACAGGTAGCGCTCTGCAAAGCTCGGGATAATCGTTACAATCCGTTTGCCTGCCATCCCGTCCATGGCTGCAACTTTGAGGCTGGCCGCGATAGCGGCTCCGGAGGATATACCGACCGGGACACCGTCTTCCGATGCAGCCCGTTTGGCCGCGGCGAAGGCTTCATCATTGGTCACTGTAATTACACTTTCGAGTTGATCTGTATTCATGACATCGGGAATAAATCCGGCACCGATTCCCTGAATTTTATGAGGGCCTTTTTCACCCCTGGACATCATGGGACTGCCTTCGGGTTCTATGGCGAAGAGTTTGATACCCGGATTTTTTTCCTTCAGGAACTGCCCGGCCCCCGTGATTGTACCCCCTGTCCCCACCCCTGCGACGAAGACATCAACTTTTCCGCCTGTGTCATGCCAGATTTCCGGACCTGTGGTTTTGTAATGGATGGCCGGATTGGCGGGATTTACGAATTGTCCGGCCTGAACGGCCCCATCGATTTCGGCCTCCAGTTCATCCGCCCTGGCAATGGCCCCGGGAATGCCGCCCGCGGCTTCAGTCAGGACAAGTTCGGCGCCAAGCAGTTTCATCATCTTGCGCCGCTCAATGGACATCTGTTCCGGCATGACCAGAATCGCGCGGTAACCCCTGGCGGCGGCGGCAAAAGCAATCGCAATTCCTGTATTGCCGGAGGTGGGCTCAATGATGGCCCCGCCGGGTTTCAGCCTGCCGCTCTCTTCCAGGGCTTCGATCATGGCGATCCCGATGCGATCTTTAACAGATGCAACAGGATTGAAAAATTCCAGTTTATAGACCAGGTCGGCGTCTATGGCTTTGGTCGTGTTCGGCAGTCGCACCAAAGGCGTATTGCCGACTGTCTCAAGGATATTGTCATAAATCCTGCCGTGTCCCCGGTCCTGTTCATATCCAGTGTTTGTCATAATGTCCTCGCACAAAGGTGATAACCAAGAGATAAACCCTTTAACCGTTCAGACAAGACCGGTGTTTCGCCCCGCTGTTTCAAAGCCGTCAAAAGCGCAACCGGCGATGTCAGGATTTGTAACCGGGGTTCAGGGCCGGGACCCCTTAAATTCTGTGGATTGATACGTCCGCAAGGTGAAAACAACAGGTCCATCATATATAGATACTTCCAAAAGCAAGCCGGTTAGTCGGCAGGACCGAAACGATTGTCATTCGGATCGTGCCGGATCGCACGGTTAAACAAAAACGCGATGGGGTACTGTAAAAAAGGGAGAAGAAAGGGTAGGATGACCGCGGTAGTCATTGCGGTAAGAATAAGAAAAAAAATCTCAACGTCAGATGCTGAGTCAAATTCAAAAAGGAAGAGCGCTAATAAGTAGAAGGCACCTAATAAGTAGAAGGCACCTAATAAGTAGAAGGCACCTAATGTGATGATGATGATCAGGAGAATGAGGGTGCTAATGGGCATAAGACATCGCCAACCGGATTTACCGGCATCATGATAGCGTTTTACCCAAAGCGCAATCCAGCACCAACTACAGGGCAGCACCAACATCCAGAATAGCGCTAGCCAACCCCAACCCGTAGAAGAGACCCAACCTATAAATAAAAGCGCAAGAGCTACAAAAACAGGCCCGAAAATCAGAATCCTCGCCCCTTTCATGAATTCCTGCGGATTGATGCGTCCGCGGGGCGAAAACAACAGGTTCATCATATGCGGGTCCTCCCAAGAGTGAGTGGGTTAGTCGGCAGGACCGAAACGACTGTCATTCGGATCGTGCCGGATCGTACGGTTAAACGAGGACGCGACGAGGTATGGTATGGCCAAGTTTAGGCCAAAGACAGCAACCAACAATAAAAATACCTCCGGAATTCCTTGCAGGAACTCCGTGTATCCGAAGAAGTAAGATGTAACAGTCATTACGAAACCGATGATGGAAAAGAAAATAAAACGGGAGATGATGAGGACGCCGACGGGCACGAGGCACCTCCAACGGGATTTGCCACCGTCATGATAGCGCTTTACCCAAAGAACGACCCAGCACCAATATATGAGAAATGAAGACACCATATGCAAAGAAAAGACCAAAACCATGACCCAATCCCCATCCATAGCCCCATACACGGCCCCATCCACAGCCATAGGCATAATCCAGTACCAAAACAGAGGAAATGAAAGTACCGTAAACAAAAATGAAGACAAAGTCTCAACCCCGGCAGCGTAAGCGTAGGCTATGGACACAGCCATAAGCACGACAAAAGGCCCGAAAATCAGAATCCTCGCGCCTTTCATGAATTCCTGCGAATTGATGCGTCCGCAAGGTGAAAATAACAGATTCATCATATGCGGGTCCCCCAAGAGCGAACAGGCAGTGTAACAGGAACTCACAAAGGTTCGAACAAAATCCTGTCCGCGCACATGACAAAAGCCGGACACCTCCATCAATGTTTATTTTGAGTACTTTCAGTCAGGGGCTGGTTGCGCGCCCTGTGTGGCACCCGTTTTGGGGCGCTCCAGAGACACTTTGGGCTGACGATCCGGGTTTCAGGTGCACTTCATCCGCTGTGTTTCATGGTAAATCGGGCGTTGTATGTTACAGGCGACGTTGAGCCCGCGTTTTCGGGGATTGTGCGGCCCGTTACGATAATACGGGAAGACGACCGTGCGGCCCTTGCCGGGACTCCGTCCATGAATGTGGAGGACTGTAACCGGGGTCTAGCCTTTGACGCCCGTACTCCCGAACCCGCCTTCCCCGCGTTCGGTTGTGGATAATTCCAAGACCACCCTGAATTCCGGTTGAATGACAGGGGAAACAACCATTTGCGCGATGCGGTCGCCGCGGGTGATCATAAAAGGCTCCTGACCCAGATTGATAAGCGGCACTCTCAACTCGCCGCGATAATCGGCATCAATGGTGCCGGGCGTGTTGGGAATGGAAATGCCGTGTTTGATGGCAAGACCGGATCTGGGCCGGATCTGGGCTTCATATCCGGCGGGCAGGGCTATGGCAAGGCCGGTCGGGATGAGCCTACGCTCCATCGATTCAAGGGTGACAGGCTCACTCTCAGGCACGGCTGCCCGCAAATCTGCACCGGCTGCCAGATCGGTTCCATGGAATGGCCGCCGCAGTCCATCAAAATGGGGAAGTGTTTTAAGCTCTACGATTACAGTCATTGCTTGGCCGCCGGGATCGGAGGTGTCTGGCAGGTCATTATCTGTTCCGTTGGAAATGAGCCACGATTGCAGACACCAGTTTCCGCGCTGCATCCGTTTTTGTCAGAAGCGGCCATGAGCGGGTGTCCTTGGGGGTCACCAGAATCATGCGATTATGATCCCCTCCCATGACGTCTCCGGATATATCGTTGGCGATAATCCAGTCACAACCTTTTTTCGTGAGCTTGGCCCGGGCATGGTTGATGACGTTATGGGTTTCTGCGGCAAAACCGATGACAAGATCGGGGCGGTTTCCCGCCTTTGACAGTGTGGCCAGAATGTCGACATTTTGGGTAAGTTCCAGAGCGGGCATGTCCGTTTGGCTTTTTTTGATTTTTTGATCCGCGGGTTTGGCGGGCCGCCAGTCGGCTACAGCGGCGACTGAAATAAAAATATCCGCGGGCAGGGCGGCTTCACAGGCGGTCAGCATATCCCTCGCCGTTTCGACGGGACGGACATCAACGCCGTGTGGCGGGCCAAGCGCGACCGGGCCGGAGACGAGGGTGACATGTGCACCTGATTCAGCCAGCGCCCCTGCAATCGCATATCCCTGCTTGCCGGAGGAGTAATTGGACAGATATCGCACCGGATCAATCGGTTCCCGTGTCGGTCCCGCGGTCAAGAGAGCATGTTTGCCCTGCAGGGGTTTGGGGTCGCGAGGATCATCCGGAGCTGTCACGCCCCTGAGAGCGACCTCAACCGCATCTGCAACCGCTTCGGGTTCCGCCATCCGGCCAAACCCGTATTCCCCACAAGCCATATCGCCTTCATCCGGGCCTATGAACAGGCACCCCCCATCCTTGAGTGTCTGAATGTTGCGCTGCGTGGTCGGGGCCTCCCACATGCGCACATTCATGGCAGGGGCAAAGAGGATACGCTTGTCTGTGGCGAGGAGTGTCGTCGAAGCCAGATCATTCGCCAACCCATGCGCCGCCTTGGCCAGCAAGTCGGCGGTGGCAGGGGCGACGACAACCAGATCAGCGGAACGCGAGAGTTGAATATGTCCCATTTCAGCTTCATCGGTCAAATCGAACAGATCGCAATAAACCTTGTCACCGGATAACCCGCCCGCCGCCAAAGCGGTCACAAATTCCGATCCGGCTTTGGTCAGGATTACACGCGAGGCAATGCTTCGCCGGGCCAGAACCCGAATCAAAAACAAAGCCTTGTAAGAGGCAATCCCGCCACCGATGATAAGGAGGATTCTTTTATTCATCTGCATCATTGGTCTTGGTCACATCCATCTGCGTCGCTCGCACGTTGACATGTGAAACAGGCGTTTTTTCGCGGATCGCACGCCCCCTGTAAGTGCAGGCGTCCCGGTCTTTAATACCATGGCCCGAGTCAATAAGATGAGATTGGCTTTTGAGCACAGGCAAGATCAGGTGGCGACGGCCATCCGGTGGCCCTGAATTCCGGACTGTCGGTATTTTTTCAGGACATTCGGGACAGGGGCTCATCACGCACTCCTAGAGTTGGGAGATGACCCAGACAGTGCCGAGTGTCAGGATAGCACCGAATCCGGCCCAGGCAAAACCTCTTGTGGGCACTGCTTTGCCATTGATTTGTGACGTTACAGCAGGTCTTGACAAGTCAACTTTGCCATCGGCCCAAGCCTGGGCAAGAGCAGCGATGTTTTCCACAGCATCGGGGAGTTTTTCCAGGGTACGCCGTGCGTGGTCAAGACCGTCGAACAGATCACTGATACGCCCCTCCGGGCCGAGTTCCCGCCGCATGGAAGCCTCGACCACCGGTGCCGCCGTGCCCCACATGTCAAAATCCGGGTTGAGGTAGCGGCAGACGCCTTCGGTCTGCATCATGGTTTTCTGCAGAAGGATGAGCTGCGGCTGCATCTGCATATCAAAGATATCCGTAATCTCGAAAAGCTGTAACAGAACTTTGGACATGGAGACATTCGAGGCGGTCTTTCCGAATATGGGTTCCCCGACGGCTCGCAAGGCGCTTGCGAAATCCTCAACGGTGTGTTTTGCGGGTATATAACCGGCCTTGAAATGGACTCCTGCAATGCGCAAGTAATCCCGTTGCGTAAATCCGTACAGAATTTCAGCGTGAAAGCGCTGTTCCTTCGGAGACAGGCGGCCCAGAATACCAAAATCGATAAGAACGAGTGTGCCATCCGGTTCAATAATCATATTGCCTTCGTGCATATCGGCATGAAAAACACCGTAGTCAAAGGAACAGGTCAGAAAAGTCTGCATGGCTTTTACGGCAACAGCTTTTGGATCATAAGACGGATCCGTCAGAATGGTTGGATCGGATACGGCTTTACCATCTATCCATTCTGTCACCAGAATATCCTTGCCGCCAAGATCCCAGAAAATCTCCGGCACCTTGAAATGGCCGGTATCAACCGCAGCTTCGCCCAGTTCGGATGCGGCAGCGGCCTCAAGGCGCAAATCCAGCTCCAGCTGAAGCGAGCGTTCAGCCGCGCCGACGAAGGCTTTTGGGCCAAGACGTCGAGATTCTGTTACAAAAAATTCCACAAACCCCGCCACCATGTGGAGCACATCCATATCCCGGCCCACGGCCTTGCGAATGTTGGGGCGGAGGATTTTGATGGCGACGGTTTCGCCGGATTTTAGTGTCGCTTTGTGCACTTGTGCTACAGACGCCGCTGCAACGGGCCCCGACAATGTTTCCAGTTTTTCCTGCCATGGTCCGCCCCATTCCCTAGCCAACATCTCTTCAGCAATGGCCATGGGGAAGGCAGGAACCTTATCCTTCAGGCGTGATAGGCCTTCGGTGAAAACGGGATCCAACATATCCCCGCGCGTCGATAGAATCTGTCCGAATTTGATATAGGACGGTCCGAGCTTTTCCAGCGCACGGGCGAGACGTTCACCCGGATTACCGGCCCGTTCGCGTAACGCAAAAACCCGCGAAAAAGCCCCGAAAAACCGTACAAACCACGGCACGCTTTCGGCATATTCCCCTGGCACTAGTGCGTCATGCCGCACCAATACCCAACTCGTTCCCAGCAAGCGGAAAAATGTCAGTATGCCCCTTAGCATTGCGCGGCGTATAGCGGGTGCCGTGCTAAAAATATACGGAGAAATTCGGGGAGCAGATCACTGACAGGGGTGCGACCCGGTTATGCTGCCGTCATATCACAGTCAAAATTCCCATACCCTTCTCCGACCAGTGAGGGTGCTTTCGTCCGCTCAATGGCGGCATTGCCTGGATGTCTTTTCCGGCATGCTTGCACTCATGTCGGAGGAGTCGGTTCTTCCGATTTGGCCCACCCGCATATCCGCCCAGTCTGCCGTCTTTGTTGATGACGCGGTGGCATGGGATGATAATGGCATGCCCGTTACCGGCATTGGACGAAGCAACAGCACGTACTGCTTTTTCGTTTCCGATAGCCTTGGCCAGATCCGAGTAGGATCGGGTTTCTCCGAATGGAATACCTGTCAGGGCCCGCCAGACAGTTTTTTGAAAATCCGTTCCGGATAACTTGAGCGGAGTCTGAAACGATTTCAGTCCAACTGCAAAGTAATCCTCCAATTCCGCCTCAATCTGATCCGTAATCGCTGTTCGCCCCGGCCCGATAGCACGTCTCTGGTGTTTTGACAGTCGCTCTATTTGTCGGTCCATATTTTTCCGGTTGGCGAATTCGAGCAGGAAAAGATGTGTCTCGTCACACACCGCCATCATCGGGCCCAGGGGCGTATTGATCCGGTCAACCCGAAGCCGAACGCGCACGCCGTTTCCGGGTGCGACACAAAATGTCTTGGCGAAGGCCACGCGAAATCCGCCGGGACTGTGACATCCGGCAGTCAGTAGGGTTTTGTCCGGAGCGATATCAGGCTTTTTCAAATTCATAATGACATAATAGCGCATCTCCGTTATGTCTGTCACCGAAAATCGGGCACGATATTCGAACACAACAAGGCGCGGGCGAAGCCATGAAAATTCATCTCCATAAAAACGATTTACCAGACGGTCTCGACTTCGGCTCCAGTATTGCGGTCGACACGGAAACGCAGGGCTTATCCCTTGTGCGCGACAAATTGTGCCTGGTGCAGATTTCTTCCGGCGAGGGCGAAGCCCATATTGTGCAGGTGAACAGGGAAACATTTGAGTGTCCGAATTTGAAAACACTTTTGTCAGATACATCTGTTGAAAAAATATTTCATTACGCCCGATTTGATCTCGCTATTCTGAAGCGGGATTTGCAGATTTCCGTAACACCGGTTTTTTGCACCAAACTCGCTTCCGGTCTTGTGCGAACCTACACGGATCGTCACGGGCTGAAAGATATTTGCCGGGAACTCTTGGGGGAAGATATTTCAAAACAACAGCAGAGCTCGGACTGGGCGGCAGAAAATCTCACTGAAGGACAGCTGGACTACGCAGCCTCTGATGTGCTGTATCTGCACCGGCTCAAGAATATCCTGACAGAACGTCTTTTGCGCGAAAGCCGTTTTGACATGGCCAGGGCCTGCTTCGAATTCCTGCCTACACGAGCCGAGCTTGACCTCAAGGGCTGGGGCGAGGTGGACGTTTTCTCTCACCACTTACGCGCAAATCATTAAATTGCATACCGTAACAGGATCTGAAATTTCAGTCATATTTTGTAGTTTGCTCTGTCATGTTCATATCTGGAATAAGACTGTTGCGAAATTACGCATGTTGAGGGTATTTTGTTGTCGTTTAATGAAGTACGATTAGCTTCAACGATGGCGCTTAACTGGAGGCTTGCATGGACTTCTTTACGGGTTTGCTTTTGGAACGCGTTGCATCGGACAATGTGCTGCGCAAGGTTGGGGTTGTTTGAGGCTGTTCTGATTGAGGTCAACCGCCAGTTGTGCGCGCATGGGCTGAAAGTGGAGCATGCGCTGGTGGCGGTTGTTGATGCCGCCGTGATAGAGAGCGCGGCGCGGCCGCGTCGTCTGATTGAAGGGGTAGCTGTGGGCCGTGCAGGGGAAGCGGTTGCAGGGGCGGCTGGCGGTGTGGTGACGGAAGTGCCTATGGGCGGACCCTGATGGGCGCTGGTTGAAGAAGGGTAACAAATTGTTTGGCCGCAAGGGCTTTTGGCGCAGGGATGGCGATGGCCATGTGGAGGTTGTGCCTGTCCGTCCCGCGAACGAATGCGAAGCGCCTCATCTGCCGCACCTGCTCAAGGGATGCACGGCGGTGCGTGTTCTGGCGGACAAGGCCTGTTCCAGTGAGACGAACGGCGCGGCGCTTGCCCGACAGGGCTTGAAATCCGGCGATTATGTTCCGGGCGGGACGGAACCATCCGCCAGGCGCCCGGCAGAAGAAGTTCAACCGGCTGGTGGCGAAGCAACGCTGGATCATCGGGCAAGGTTTTGGAACGCTCAAGGGTTTCTTCCATGGGGGGCGTGTCTGCTACATCACGGGGGAGACAGTCGAGGCGGAATTGACCCTGAAAGCAGTGGCGATGAACCTGCTCAAGGCGGCCAACCGCATTGATCTGGTGGCTGCGTGAGGGGGGAGTCAGTACAAAATTGTCTGATACCGCAAATGTCAGAGCGGAAAGTGCACGCGTCAGCACCAGACACCAGCGCGCCGGGCCCGGAAACGGCGAAAATCCCGAATTCTTGGCGAATCCGGATAAATTCGCAACAGTCTTTTTATTTATGTCACGCCCATTGACATTATCTGAAACTCAATGGTAAGTGGTAGCGCTACCATGTTTTGAGTCAATCCGGATCAAACAAAAAATTTAGTGGGGATGGTGCCTTCGCAAAAGATAAAAAATCCTGTTTCAAGAGGGTTTAATCCTGACCCATCCATATGCCGTAGGGGTGATATATTTTACATCGCCACATCGACATTTGAGTGGTATCCCGGCGTGTAGATATTTCGTTCCAAGGACCTCCAGAACTGGAAGTTTGTATGCCGTCCCTTAAATGAAGCAAGACTGCTGGATTTAACCGGAGTACCGGACAGTTGCGGTGTATGGGCACCATGCCTGACTTGGTCTGATGGTTGTTTTTGGCTGTTATATACTGTCGCTACGCGATTCGACGGCGAATTTAAGGACACCCATAATTACATGACAACCGCACCGGATTTGAATGGAAACTGGTGCGATCCCGTATATCTTACTTCCAGTGGCTTTGATCCAAGCCTTTTTCATGATGATGATGGACGCAAGTGGGTTTCAAATGCGGTTTGGGATCATCGTCCCGGCCGAACATATTTTCGGGGAATACAGCTGGACACCTCCATCAACGATTGATTTTGAGTTAGTATCGTTGATGTTTGAGTAATTTCAGTCAGGGGACTGGTTGCACGCCCTTTGTGGCGCTCGTTT
>JACOMS010000037.1 GCA_014324115.1 Hyphomonadaceae bacterium | reverse complement strand
AGGATCGAAACCCGTTGGCGTCGCCATGGGCAGCCAGGCACGCAGATAAACCTGAATTCTGACATCGTCGCGCAAGAGATGATCCCCCTCCCTTCGCTTCCCGAACAGCGTGAGATTGCCGATTGCCTCCAGACCTGGGACGAGGCCCTTGAGAAGCTCAAAGCCTTGAGAGAAGCCTTGAAACTGCAGAAGCGCGGCCTGATGCAAAAGCTGTTCCCGGCCCCGGGCGCGACCGCTCCCCGCCCGCGCGGCGCCGGTCGATCAGTGACCTCGCCTGACCCGGGACGTTGTCCGCCGTACCTTGCTCCGGGAGCAGGCCCGTAAAGAAGTCCGTGCCGACCTCCACTACACCGTCTTTATGGGGGCGATCAGACCTCATGGGATAATAACAGAAAACCCACACCCGCGCTTTCGCAACGGTCTTTGAAATTTTTTAAATTTTCCAGGTTACACTTGCTGCCGTTCTTGCGTTATGGGGCGGTTCCCATTCATGGAGGTACATATGCCAACACCCAAAAAGGTTGTCCTTGCCTATTCGGGTGGTCTTGATACGTCCATTATCCTGAAATGGTTGCAGGAAGAGAAGGGATGCGAGGTCGTGACCTTTACGGCGGATCTGGGGCAGGGGGAAGAACTGGAACCGGCCCGTAGAAAGGCTGAAGCCGCCGGGATAAAAGAAATCTTCATCGAAGATTTGCGGGAAGAGTTTGTCCGCGACTTTGTGTTTCCCATGTTTCGCGCGAATGCGCTTTATGAGGGACTCTACCTTTTGGGTACGTCTATCGCCCGGCCTCTGATCGCAAAACGCCAGATCGAAATTGCCCGATGGGTCGGAGCCGATTCTGTCTGTCACGGGGCTACGGGCAAAGGGAATGACCAGGTGCGGTTTGAGCTCGGCTATTACGCACTTGACCCGGATATCAAGGTTATCGCGCCGTGGCGGGAGTGGAATTTGAATTCCCGCACCAAACTGCTTGCCTACGCTGCAAAACACGGCATTGAAATTGCCAGGGACAAACGCGGCGAAGCGCCGTTTTCTGTAGACGCCAATCTCCTGCACACCTCATCGGAAGGTAAAGTTCTGGAAGACCCCAATGAAGAAGCTCCGGCCTTTGTCTTTCAGCGCACGGTTGCACCTGAGGATGCACCGGACACACCGACCTATATCGAGATCGGCTTTGAACGCGGCGACGCCGTATCTATCGATGGTGAAATAAACAGCCCGGCGACATTGTTGACAACACTCAACGGACTTGGCGGAGCCAATGGAATTGGCCGACTTGACTTGTTGGAAAACCGCTATGTCGGCATGAAGTCGCGCGGGATTTACGAAACGCCCGGCGGCACAATCCTGCTGATGGCCCATCGCGGCATGGAACAAATCACCATGGATAAAGGAGCCATGCACCTCAAGGATGAGCTGATGCCGCGCTATGCCGAACTGATCTATAACGGCTACTGGTTTTCACCTGAGCGGGAGATGCTGCAGGCCGCGATTGACAAGTCACAGGAGCCTGTCACAGGGACAGTTCGACTGAAGCTCTATAAAGGCTCTGTCAGCGTGGTGGGCAGGGACAGCCCCTGTTCACTCTATTCTCAAGAGCATGTTACATTTGAGGAGGACGACGTGTATGACCAGGCCGATGCGGGCGGTTTCATCAAGATCAACGCGTTGCGCCTGCGCCTGGTGAAAGCCCGGGATAAAAAGGAGGGTCGAAACTCAGGTTGATCCTGGCGGCAAGCGGGGCTTCTGCCCTGCTAAAAGCGTTTCCGACACTTCTGCCGGGCATGAAAGGCGTTGGTCTTCCAGTGATTTTCTATCTGGCTGTAAAAACCATGACAAGGCCGCCGCCTGATCCGTAGCACACAGGCGACGTCCCCGGCCGCAGTCGTCTTTACGGCAGTGGTGGTAGCGCTGCAAATTTTCAACCCGCTACCTCCGGTCTGTTTCGGCCTGTTGCTGCCAAACTATTTTAGCCCGGATTTGCCGGTTGTGACACAATTCCTGATAATGCTGGTGACCGTAACGGCGTCAGAGCTTTTGGGCCTGACCATCCATGCTTACGGAGCCACCGGCATACGCCGTATTTTGCAACCACCCCGTCAGGCACACTATTTCAACATTGCGCTCGGGGTAATCATGATTATCTCCGGTGTCTGGACCCTTACGGTAACAACGTAAAAAATGAACTATTCGGAACGTGAAGCCCTTGACGCACTGTCCGGGATTTCCGATCCCGTTACGGGTCGGGATATTGTGACTTCCGGCAGGCTTGTGGATTTGCGATTCGAGAACGGCAGGATACGTGCTGTCCTGCAGGTTGATCCGGCACGGGCATCCGATTATATGGCGGTGCGCAAGAATATCGAAGCCGTTTTGAGCGATCTGGACGGCGTCGATTCTGCATCAGTCATCCTGACAGCACATACAGCCGCACCTGACATGGGGCGACGACGTCAGCAAAACCCACACAAGGCGCGCCGTCCGGCGGGTTATCAGGGCGATGCGCTTGTTGATTGCATTATTGCGGTCAGCTCGGCCAAAGGCGGGGTCGGAAAATCCACAATTGCGGTTAATCTGGCTGTGGCCCTAGCGAAACAGGGCAGGTCTGCCGGACTTCTGGATGCTGATATTCACGGCCCGTCAGCGCCAATTTTGCTCGGACTCGAAGATAAACGCGCCGCAACAACTGAAATTGAGGGCCGTCGTCTGATCAAGCCGTTTGAAGCCCACGGTATCAGGGCGATGTCCATTGGATTTTTGACTGATGATGACGGGCCTGTTGTCTGGCGCGGACCGATGGTTCAGGGAGCCATATCGCGCATGCTGTGGGATACGCATTGGGGGCAGCTCGATATACTGATTATCGATATGCCGCCGGGTACGGGTGATCCGCAGTTGGGACTGGCGCAGGATATTAAACCGCATGGTGCGGTTATTGTGTCCACGCCGCAGGATCTGGCACTGGCGGATGCCCGCAAGGGGGTGGGGATGTTCGGGAAAGTCCATATCCCGGTACTGGGACTGGTTGAGAATATGAGTATCTTTATCTGCCCGGATTGCGGTAATGCGCATGAAATTTTCGGCGCAGACGGGGTCAGGGCGGAGGCCGAAAAGCTGAATGTGCCGCTTTTGGGCCGGGCTCCCTTACATGTGTCTATCCGGGAATCATGTGACACCGGCAGACCTGTTGCAGGTCAGGATGTCCCCGAAGCGCAGTCATTTTTGTCCATGGCCGAACACCTTGTGGCCCTGTTAAAATAAAGCGCCCTGTACTCCGTCTTCCGGATTCGCAATGTTTTCCTGTTATTTTTTCCTGGGTGGCAGGGGGAAGAATCCTGATGTGCGCTCCATATAATCAACATAGGCTTCACGTTTGCCCAACGTCTTTTCGAGAAGCCCCTTACCCGAAATAAACACCAGAAAAACTGTCATTATGATGGGGGAGAACAAGGTCACCCATCCCCAGGGGGCCTGGCAGGCAATCAGCCAGATGCCTGTCCACATACAGGCATTACCGAAATAGTTTGGATGTCGTGTGTAACGCCACAGACCTGCGTTGAGGACGGGTTTTTCATCCTTCGGCCCGTCAAAACCGGCGTGTTTCTTTTTGAAAGCTGAGAGTTGTGCATCGCCGACGGTTTCAAAAACGAATCCGGCAAGCCAGAGCACAGCGCCGATAATGGATAACCAGCCAATACCACTGTTATTCGCCGCGGCCAGCCCCCACCAGATTGGTGCGGAAATAACCGCGATCAAAGCGCCCTGCAGGCCGAATACATAAATCGCCGTGTATTTCGGCCAGTTCCGGGCCAGCTTGCCCTTGCGCATATGGGTATAGCGGGGATCTTCATCCTTGCCGAGATTACGGGTCGCCAGATAGGTCGATAGGCGTACTGCCCAGATAATGGGCAAAAGCGCCAGAAGTGTCGTGTAAGGTGTATGCTGATCCAGCAGGGCCAGACACACCAGTGCAACAATCCCGAATCCCGCGCCCCAGAAAACATCAATGATGCTCGCATCATCTATTTTAAGCGCGATGCGCCAGAGCGGGATGAGGCAGAGCGCAAGCGCCAAGACCGAAAACCCGAAATTGGTCCAAATATCCGCATTCATTTCATTCTCTCTTTTTGTGGGTTGTGTACTTTTGCATGCGGGCGTTTCCGGGACCGGATCCGGTCCGGACCGGGTCATGCAATGCCCTTGCCATAGCCCGGGATGGCTCGTATGGCAGCAGGATATTGTGTCGGAGGCGGGTGCTGGATTTTGTCCATGACCCAGGCATCCGAACCGGTAGGGATGCGTTTTTTATTTCCGGTGTCAAATCCATGTCTGTCATTCTTTGGGAACCGGATTATACTCAGGAACCGCCTGCGTGGCGAATCTTATCGTACATTTGCGTGATAATACGCATGTTAGTGGGAATAATCCCACGCATTTTACTTGACATATGTGGAATTTTTGCATATTTTCCCCATGAATTCTTCGCTTGGACATGTTTCGGGCGAATTTAAGTGGGATTTATCCTGATTTTGAGGTTAAAATGACAATGCTAAATGAATTCATATCGCAGGCGGAGAATTTAGCCGACAGGAAGGGACAGAGCCTGTCAACAATCTCCCGTAAACTGCTCAATGACGGTAAAGGTATAGCCCGTCTGAAGCAGGGGGGGCAGTTGGAGGTGAAAACCCTGGAAAATGCCATAGGCAGGTTACAAGACCTGGTCGCGGAGCTAGATGCCGGTCCGTTCAAGAACCTGACCCACCTTGATCGCCTGGAGTCCGAGTCGATCCATATCATGCGCGAGGTGGTTGCACAGTGCGAGAATCCGGTTATGCTTTACTCTGTGGGCAAGGACAGCTCGGTCATGCTGCATCTGGCTGAAAAGGCCTTCCATCCATCCCCGCCGCCATTCCCGCTGATGCATGTGGATACGACCTGGAAGTTCGGGGAAATGACCCGGTTCCGGGATCGCCGTGCCGGGGAAGTCGGCATGGAGCTGATTGTCCATATCAATGAGGAAGGCCGGGCCCAAGGCGTAGGACCTTTCACACACGGATCTGCAGTCCATACGGACATTATGAAAACGCAGGCCCTGAAACAGGCGCTGGATAAATATCAATTCGATGCGGCTTTCGGCGGGGCCCGCCGGGATGAAGAAAAATCCCGCGCCAAGGAGCGCATCTTTTCCTTCCGTACGGGACAGCATCGCTGGGACGCGAAAAACCAGCGCCCGGAACTTTGGAATATATACAATACCCGTGTCTTCAAGGGCGAGAGCATGCGCGTCTTTCCCATGTCCAACTGGACAGAGCTGGATATCTGGCAGTACATATACAAAGAAGACATTCAGATTCCGGGCCTCTATCTATCGGCCGAACGTCCGGTCGTGAATTATGACGGCACACTGATCATGGTTGATGATGACCGTGTCCCGCTCAAGGAACTCGGTCTCACGCCGGAAATGAAAATGGTGCGTTTCCGTACACTCGGCTGCTATCCGCTGACCGGTGCGGTTGAGTCCGGGGCGACGACGCTGCCGGAAGTTATTCAGGAAATGCTTCTGGCCACAACGTCCGAGCGTCAGGGCCGTATCATTGATTCCGATGCCGACGCCTCCATGGAAAAGAAAAAAGAAGAAGGGTACTTCTGATGTCACATCTCGACAGTCTCATATCCGAAGATATCATTGCCTATCTCAACACCCAGGAAAACAAGAGCTTCCTGCGCTTTATTACCTGCGGATCCGTCGATGACGGCAAATCCACACTCATCGGGCGTTTGCTCTATGACTCAAAGTTGATTTACGAAGACCAGCTGGCTGCCATTGAGAAGGACTCCAAAAAGTCCGGTACACAGGGTGACAAGGTTGATCTGGCGCTCCTTGTTGACGGGCTTGCCGCCGAGCGGGAGCAGGGCATAACAATCGACGTTGCCTACCGTTTTTTCTCGACTGACAGACGCAAGTTTATCGTCGCCGATACGCCCGGTCACGAACAATATACGCGCAACATGGCAACGGGGGCCTCAACGGCTGATGTCGCGATCCTGCTGATCGACTGCCGTCACGGTGTGCAGGTCCAGACTCGCCGCCACGCCTATATCACATCGCTTCTGGGTATCAAAAAGGTCGTTGTCGCAATTAACAAAATGGACCTGAACGGCTTTGACCAGAAAGTCTTTAACGATATTGAGATTGAATTCCGTCAATTCGCCAAGGCACTGAATTTCGATGACATCACCTGCATCCCCATGTCGGCTCTGGAAGGTGACAATGTCACGACCAGGTCTGATAACGCCCCATGGTACAGGGGTCCGACGCTTCTGGAATATCTTGAAACTGTCAATGTCGATACAGATACACTGGATCACCCGTTCCGCCTGCCTGTGCAATGGGTGAATCGTCCCAATCTCGACTTCCGCGGGTTTGCGGGGACAGTTGCCTCCGGCACCGTTTCCGCAGGTGACGGGATCATTGTTATTCCTTCAGGCAAGCGCTCCACGGTTAAATCCATTGTCACTTATGACGGCGAGCTGGAACACGCCCGGGAGGATCAGGCCGTGACCCTGACCCTTGACGATGAAATTGACATCTCCCGCGGCGATATCATATGCAAAAAAGATGATCCGATCGCGCAGGCAGACCAGTGCCAGGCCCATATTCTCTGGATGAACGACAACAACATGTATCCCGGGCGCCAATATCTGTTCAAGTTCAACAACAAGACCGTGCCGGGCAGTATCATGACCTTGAAACACCTGGTTGATGTCAACGACCTCTCCGAAAAAGTCGGCAGGACCCTTGCACTGAATGAAGTGGGGGTGTGCCAAATGTCCCTGTCGCATCCGGTTGCGTTCGATACATATGTCGACAACCGCCACACAGGCAGTTTTATTGTCATTGACCGCCAGACCAATGCCACTGTCGGTGTCGGTATGCTCGATTTTGCTCTGCGCCGGGCCAGTAACGTTGTCTGGCAAGACTTGGACGTGAGCAAGACCGAGCGCGCCTCGCAGAAAAACCAGAAGGCCGTTGTGCTTTGGTTTACGGGTCTGTCCGGTTGCGGCAAGTCGACCATTGCCAATCTGGTCGAGAAGAAGCTGCTCGATTTGGGGCGCCATACCTTCACGCTGGACGGCGATAATGTAAGACACGGTCTCTGCAGGGATCTGGGCTTTACCCAGGCGGATCGTGTGGAAAATATCCGCCGCATTGGCGAAGTCGCCAAACTGATGATCGACTCCGGTCTGATAACACTGACCTCGTTTATCTCGCCATTCAGGTCCGAGCGTCGAATGGCACGTCGTCTGGTCGATAAAGACGAATTTATCGAAATTTTCATCGACACACCGCTTGAGGTTTGCGAGGAACGCGACGCAAAAGGACTCTATGCCCGGGCCCGTCGCGGTGAAATCAGGAATTTCACCGGAATTAACAGCCCCTATCAGAAACCGAAACGGGCCGATATCCATATCAAAACCGTGGAGACCTCCGCCGAGGCGGCGGCGGAGCGGATTGTAAAATATCTGGACGACAGGGGATACCTTGGCGCGGGTCAGTTTGATGGCGGGCCCGCCGTTTACACCAGAGGCCGGTTGACCAAAATGTCGGAAATGGATGTTGTCGCCCTCGCCGAAAGTATGGGCATTGAGGTTTCCGTCGGTAATCCCAAAGCCGATACCATCCGGAAAATTCTGAATAAGCAGGGCTAGGTAGGGACATGGCTGACTTTGATGTATTTAACGGCGATGCGGACGGGATAATCTCTCTGGTCCAGCTTCGCCGGGCGGCCCCCCGGCCCGCTGCGGTGTTGGTCACAGGTCGCAAACGTGATATCGCGCTTCTTGATCGTGTGAACGCCGGGACCGGTGATCAGGTGACCGTGCTTGATATTTCCATGCTGACAAACGGTGATGATCTGCGCCGTATTCTGGATGCCGGCGCGGATGTGTTCTACGCCGATCATCACAATGCCGGGGATATACCGCAGCACGATAATCTGACGGCGATCATTGATACATCGCCCGAAACATGCACGGCATTTCTCATCAACAGTCATCTGGGGGGCAGGTATCTCGCCTGGGCCGTAACGGCTGCTTTCGGTGATAATTTCCCCAAAGTCGCCACCAGAGCCGCCGAGGGTCATGACCTGCCTCTGGAGAAGCTTGAGCGCCTTGGCACATTGGTAAATTACAATGGCTATGGTGCCAGTGTGGATGATCTCCATTTTCACCCTGCCGACCTGTATGATTATATGAAGGATTTTGACACACCCATGGAATTTCTCGAAGAGCGTGACGACATCTATTTGCAGTTGAATGACGGTTATGAGTCCGACATGGCCGGTGCCGAACGGGCGAAAGTCATCGAAGAGTCGGATAAAGGGTTTATCATTGAGCTGGAAGACCATGCCGGATCAAGACGTGTATCCGGGGTATACGGCAACAGGCTGGCACGGGATCATCCGGCCCGCGCCCATGCCATTCTGACACGCAATCAGGGCAGCTATGTTGTTTCCGTCCGCGCGCCTCTTGAGAATCGGGTCGGGGCTGATGAGCTGTGTCTCAAATTCCCGACGGGTGGCGGACGATCTGCAGCCGCCGGCATTAACGCGCTTCCCTTTGACAGGCTTGAAGACTTTGTCCATGCGTTCAACGGACGGTTTGCCGGGTAGGTCTGCTCCGGTTCGTCTGACGGCCTGATGTCCGGAAACCGTCATGAATCCGTCCGTTTTGCGTCGGTTTGGGGTCTTAAATCACGGCATTTAATGTTTTGTTGAGTCGGTCAACGCCCGGCGAAAAACTCACGGGCGACCGTGAGTAATCTGCCCCGGGCTGTATCCGTCATATGCTCCAAATTTTCTTGACACTCCGGTAAGTTTTTGTTTGAGGCGTGATCATGAAACATGCGGTGGAAATTGATCTGATTGACGAGGTGCTGGCTTTGAAATCGGCCGGATCGGCTTTCCTGAATGCTGCGCCGACGCAAAGCCCGGCGGATCGTTACGTTTCCAAAGATCGTTTCAGACAGGAACAGGTCAGGATATTTATCAAACTGCCGGGAATTGTAGCACATGTGAGCGAGTTGGCAAACCCTTGCGATTTCATCACCCGTGAGGTTGCCGGCCGGTCCATTCTGATAACCCGGGACAAGGGGGGGCAGGTCAATGCCTTTGTCAATGCCTGCCGCCATCGGGGCACGCGCCTGGTCGGGGACGGCCAAGGCAGCAAGCGGCACTTTTCATGCCCCTACCATGCCTGGACATATGCCAATACGGGCGAACTGATCAGCGCCCCGCATTTTGACCGGGGCTTTCCGGGATGTGATAAATCCAGCCTGAATCTGGTGCGGTTGCACGCTCGCGAAGCGTTCGGATTTATCTGGGTAACGGTTAATCCGGATGAAAATTTTGACTTTGATGCGTTCTTTGAAGACATCGCATATGATCTCGAATCCCTCCATATGGCCGATATGGATATCAAGGTACAAAACACACAGCTACGGTATGCAAACTGGAAAATCCTGATCGAAGGCGGTATCGAATCCTACCACTTCAAAATCGCCCATAAATCCACCATAGGGCCATTCTTCGAGGATAATCTTTCGACCTGTAAAATGCTGGGCACGCATATGCGCTCTGTGCTGCCGCGCAGCACGATTGGGGATTTAAAAAATCAGCCCCGTGACAGGTGGCGGTTGCGCGATCATGCCAATGTGCTTTACACGCTGTTCCCCGGCTGTCAGATACTGGCGCAGCAGGATCATGTTGTCTGGATATCCATACGGCCGCAATCCGTCGGGCGGACAGAAGTACGACTGGCCACAATGGCGCCGAAAAACGCTGATCAGTCGCAGGATTACTGGCAAAAAAACCACACAATTACGACGGAAACCCTGAATGAAGATTTCAGCATTGGCGAGAGCGTTCAGAACAACGCGGAAACAGGCGCCGTGACAACCATGCTCTTTGGCCGGTTCGAAAGCGCCCTGGATACATTTAACCGTCGGGTCGAAGCCTGTCTTGATAGGCCGTCCTGCCGGTAATCCGGCGCTCGTTGCCCGCGGTGATCGTGTTTGGGGAAACTGTGATCTGCCGGAAAGACGGGCCGGACAGCCTGTCGCGCCTGCTTTTCCCATTATTTTCCGGCAAATCGAAAAATATCTGAAATCCAATGATTTTTTTGTAGATTTCGAGCATTCCGGCCCCTACAACGACCGTCGCAATAACCGTCATGGTTATTGCAATGGCCCGGCGCCTGGAGCGTCCGGGGAACTACAACCTGAATACTAAGGAAACCAATCATGAAAACCACAATTTTAACAGGCATTTGCGCGTTTGCACTGCTTGGAGGCACCGCTTATGCGCAGGAAAATGAACGGAAGAGCAGACCTGTTCCGACGAAAGAAACCCCAAAGGGTTATATATCCGGGGGCGCGATAATGTATGATATCGATTCGAGTAATTTCGGTGCACAGGTGAGGGGAGGTTACAATTTCCACCCCAATTTTGCCCTGGAGGGTGAAGCGTCTTTGGGGCTTGTGGACGAGGATGGTGATTTCACCAATGCAAGTGATGGTGTCGATTGGCATATCGGTGGGTTTGCCGTGGCGAAGGTACCCGTCAGCGGAAATTCCAGTGTGTTTGTGCGTGGGGGCTATTTCTATGGCGAATATTCAATTGACGATGACCGGGACAGATATAAAGTAGATTTCGATCTTGATGGTTTTGCGTATGGCGCCGGGGTGGAAATCGGAATTAACGATAGAAACAGTATCCGACTCGAGTATACAGCATATGATTTTCGTGGAGAACCTGAAGGTGACGCTGGCGACGAAGGTTCCGTTTCTATTAGCGGGGGTCTGCCTTCTCTCGCCGCTTCCTGGGTGTACCGGTTCTAATTCGCTTTGAAGGACGGGGGCGGCCGTTTCATTGATGCCGCCGTCCGCCCTGAATCCCGGCAAGACCGGGCGCGTGAGTCCCTCTCAAAGGCTCCCCAGAACCGCCCTGATCACCAAATCCTGATCCACCTCCGACAGGTAGGCGTGCATGGGCAGAGCCATCACGCGGTGCATGGCGGCTTCCGTATGGGGCAGTCCGTCGGGGGAGCGGGGGTAGTCCCTGTAGGCTGTCTGCAGGTGTGTCGGCAACGGATAGTAGGCGGCGCAGGGAATGTCCCGGGCCTGCACACGGATCATGACATTGTCGCGATCCTCGACCTCAATTGTATATTGCGCCCAGGTTGACAGGCCGTTCCCGATAATGTGGGGGGTCCTGACCCCGTGGCGGCTGAAATGTTCGCTGTATCTGTCGGCGATGCGGTTGCGGACCCTGATTTCATCATCAAACAGTTTGAGTTTTTCGAGCAGCACGGCGGCCTGAAAACTGTCCAGACGGGAATTCATGCCGATATGCTCATGGTCAAAAGGCCGGGATCCCCGTCCATGAAAATGCAGGGAATTGAGGCGTTCGTACAGGTTCCGGTCATGGGTGAGGACGGCGCCGCCGTCACCGTAACAGCCGAGGGGCTTGGACGGGAAAAAACTGGTCGTCATCACATCCGCCCAGGTTAGCGGAGACTTTCCTTCCAGCCGACAGCCCAGGCCCTGTGCACAATCAGAGATGAGTTTCAGGCCGTATTCACCGGTGACAGTCTTCAGGGCCGGATAGTCGGCCGGTTGTCCGAACAGATCAACGGCAATTACGGCGCGCGGGCTGCGGCCGACATTGACCGTTTCACGGATAGCGGTTTCAAGGGAGGCGGTGTCCATGCAATAGGTGTCACGATTGACATCCACAAACACGGGTGTTGCCTGTGTGACGGCAACCGCCTCGGCCGTGGCCGCGTAGGTGAAAGATGGACAGAACACGGCATCGCCGCGCCCGATGCCCAAGGCCAGCAGTGACAGAATAATGGCATCGGTGCCGTTTGCACAGGCCTGAACGTGCGCCCCTCCTTCATAATGACCGAGGTTTTGTTCGAATGTGCCCACCTCGGGACCGAGAACATACTGCCCGTGCTCCATAACCCTGGACAGCGCAGCCTCAAGCTGCGGGCGGATCAGGGCCTGCTGCGCCGCGAGGTCGATAAAAGGCAGTTTCATGGATGCACCTTCATCAGTGCGCGGGGCAACCCAACACACATCGGGTTGCAGATTCAGCCCAGACGTAAAACGGGCACGAGGTCACGTGCGGCATAACCGGAATGTTCCCCGGGCTGAAAAACCAGAATATCCGACTTCGCAAATGTGCCGAGAAGGGAACTGTCCTGCTCCGGGTGCAGCACAGCCTGTCCGGCTTCGTTGGTAAATCCGCGATGAAAGACGGCACGCGAGCCGTTGGGGTCAATATCCCGGGCAGCCGGTATATGGTCAAAAGGAAGAGGGTCTGCCTGCTGGCCGCCGAGTTTTTTAATGAGCGGTTTCAGAAAGACCTGCGCACAGACAAGGCCGGATGCCGGGTTGCCCGGCAGTCCCAGAATAGGCGTTCCGTTCAGGTATCCAAACCATGCGGGCTTGCCGGGCTTTATTGCGATTTTTGAAAACACGTTCCCGTATCCGGCCTGTTCAAAAGCCGTTTTGACGCAGTCATGGTCACCCACGGAAGCGCCGCCGAGGGGTACGATTATGTCCGCCTTCCCGGCCTGTTCAATCACATCGGCGAGGCTTTGCAGATTATCCCGGGAAATGCCCATATAATCCGGCTCTCCGCCCCAGTCCTGCACCCATTGGCACAGTGTGACCGGGGTGGAGGATATAGTGCCGGTTGCGGACGGGTTTTCCACCTCGGACAGTTCATCCCCATTGGCAAAAACGGCGACTTTGGGCCGACATATGACCTGTATCTCCGACCGGCCTGCTGCGGCCAGAAGTCCGGCCTGCACCGCCGTTAGTTGCGTGTCGGCCCCGACCAGAATATCACCCGTCCTGAAATCAATTCCGGTCTTCCGTATGTGTTCCGGCGGACTCTGGCGGGCGGTGATCGTCAGCCTGTTTTCATGACGTTCCGTATCTTCCTGAATGATGACATGATCCGTGCCGTCCGGCAGGATGCCGCCCGTGAAGATACGCACGCATTGCCCTGTGCCGACCCGGCCGGGGAAAGGTCTTCCGGCCGGCGCCTCACCGATCACGGCCAGCTCGTTATACATCAGCGCTTCATCACCTTTGACCGCGTAGCCATCCATGGCCGACACGTCGTGGGGCGGTTGTGTCCGTTTTGCGCGCAGGTCCCCGGACGGGATGCGCCCCGTGCATCTGCGTACCGAAACGGACTCGGTGCCCAGCGGACCGGCATTCCCGAGGATGCGTTCCAGTGCTTCGTCAACCGAAATCACCGCGCGTACCCGGGACCGGTCAGGAAGGTGTCCCGGGCTCCCGCCCCGAGGCTGTACCGGGAAGGTTTGTGATTTTGTCTCATATTCTGATCCGTGCTACAGGTTTGCCCTGAACCGTTCATTCCCGTGGGTTTCCTCACATCCGGTGGGATGCGGGTGGATAAGGACATCTGCCGCACCGTATTCCATCATGAGACGTTTCTCGACCTTTAACACAATGTCATGGGCTTCGGACAGAGAGAGGTGATTATCCAGATCCAGTCGCATCTGGATATGGATATGGGGGCCGGACGCGCGTGTACGCAAATCATGCACGGCGATAACCCTGTCCTCCTGCAGGGCGAGTTTGATGATGAGATTGCGGTCATCATCAGGCAGTTCCCTGTCGAGTAACTGCGCCCATGCCAGTTGCGCGACCCTGAATGCCGTCCAGAGCAGCCAGGCCGCCATCAACAGGCCGACAAATGCATCGGCGCGGATAAACGATGTGCCGGATGACAGGACGATCCCGAAGAGAATGATCACGTTGGCCGCCATGTCGGCGGTGTAATGGGCCCGATCCCCCCTGACCGCAATGGACCCTGTCGCGCGGATAGCCCAGGTTTGGGCAAGGAGAAGCCAGGCCGTGATCACAATAAAGACAAGCATTGCCGCAATAGCCCGCCCGCTTTGCTCGATCCTGTGCGGGTGCACGAGTGTATGCGCGGCCTCTTCGAACAGGTGAGAGGCGGCAAACACAATTAGACAGACCTGAAACACGGCAGAGAAGCACTCGGCCTTGCCACGGCCGAACCGGTACGTGTTATCCGGCGGCCGGGCGGCGTAACGCACCGCGATAAAGCTCGAAACCGCACCGAACACATCCAGTGCGGAATGTACCAGTGATGCCAGGATTCCGACCGAATGTGTTTCCTGCCAGATATGGAATTTACCAAAGGCAAAGACAACACCGATGGCGACGGCGATAGCCGTAATCCGGCGCGTTATGCGGCCTGACTCTTCGGGCGGCAGATGACCGGGGCGGCCCCGCCTGCGCGGAGCCGCGTCATCTGGATCGGATTTTACAGGTTCTGCGATCATGAAGGGAATCAGTCGTGTGCAAATCAGCAGCGTTATAGCATAACATTTTTGCCGGGCTAGCCTTATATGGGGGATCTGCGTCAGGGTTGGCCCCAGGCATTCTGTTTACATTCTGTTTACGCTCTCCGAAGGAGCATGGTTGCCGTAGCAGGCTTTCATGCTCCATGGACATATCCATACTACAACATGTCCAAAAGCAGCCCGGCCGCCCGGTCTGTCTCTTTCAGGGCTTTGTAAGGTTCAGGATTGACACGGACATCATAGGGCCGAACGCGGCATCGGGTCTCCAGCCGGTCATACAGTTTCTGAAGTTTGCCCGGTTTCCCGTGCATGGGCAACCGGAAGGTCACTTTGCCTGTCGTGCAGGCGTCCGTCAGCATGTTGGTTGACTCTTCGGTAACGAGAATAACGTCAGCCCCGCCTAAAAACGCAAAATAGGGATTGTCGCCTCTGCCGTCATAAAGCCGGACATTGTCATGATTCCCGGCAAGATCGCGATAGGAGTTGACCACCCGGTCCGGCGTGCGGCGGGAGGTGGAAATCATGACGCTCCAGTGGTTTTCAAGGGCGGATCGGGCGGCGCTCACATGGGAGGCGTGATTGGCCTGTGTCAGTTTACGGGTCTTTGATGTTCCGCCTATGAGCATGGCCAGCCGCGGCGCGGGCAGGGACTCCAGCCGGTCATTGAACTTCAATGTCGCGGCCGCAATGCGCTCCCCGGTGATGCGGTTGGGTGAACCGATTATCGGGATAACATTCGGCCCGTTCAAACCATCATGTTCCGGCGCAATAATGTGATCAAACGCCGAAATATCCATGCGCGGATCCTGGATATATATGATCCTGACTCCCGGCCTTGATTTGAGAGCCAGCAACGGCGCTATGGCCTGGCGACCGCACCCGATTGCCACGTCCGGAAGCGGCGGGTTCAGACCGTAATGCTCCGGCCTGCCGCGAAGACCGAGCTGCACTTTCGGCGGCATGGCCCTGAACACCGGACCGGCTTCAAGGTTATGGGCCTGAATGGCAAAGGATCGCAGGCGTCCGAGAGCCTCGGCCAATCCCAAAGCCTGGTTTTTAGTGCCGGGCCGCCCATCGGTGATGACCCATATGGATTGTGATGTCCCGGACACGGGCCGCAGGTTCAGGTGAAGGTGACATCCAGGATTTCGTAGCCCTTCGAACCTCCCGGCGCGGCAACCTCGAATGTATCGCCGACTTCCCTGGAAATCATGGCACGGGCGACGGGTGAGGTAATGGAGATCTTGCCTTCCCTTACACTGGCCTCATCCTCGCCGACGATTTGATATGTCGCCTGTTCGTCCGTGTCTTCATTGACAATGGTGACGGTGGCACCGAACTTGACACTGCTGCCGCTCATCCTGGTGACATCAATCACCTGTGCCAGGGTCAGTTTTGATTCCAGTTCCTTGATACGGCCCTCGATAAACCCCTGTTTTTCTTTGGCGGTGTGGTATTCGGCGTTTTCAGACAAATCACCGTGTTCGCGCGCGACCGCGATGGCCTGAATGATTTCAGGGCGTTCAACGGATTTAAGATGTTTCAGCTCCGCTTCAAGGGCGGCATGGCCCTGAACAGTCATAGGCACTTTCTGCATATGGATTGTCCTCCTCGTCCTGCTTTCATCACAGATATTATCAGTCACGGATATTTCAAGCGCCGGGAGAGTAGGTGCAATTTCCCGAAAATCAAGTCATCTCTCATGTCGGAGCGCGCCCTCATGCATCCGTTCATATCCCCGGAGTCTGATGTGTTGAAGTGCCGCAGTGGGGACAGCCGGTCTTTGGCTTGACACCGGGGTGGCATGTGCGATGATAGCCCGAAATCAGTGATATTTACGGAGGCGTTATCAGGCTGTTACGTGTTTTCATACTCACTCTGTTTCTTGGGGCCTGCACGACTGTGGAACCGGACAGCCGGGGCGGGGAACCCGGGAGACGAAAGATCGGGCTCGGCATAACCGTGATCCGGTCCGGTGACCTGTCACAGGACATGGAGTATCGCGAGGAAGCCGTAGCGGGTGTCTGGCTGGCGGGGCAGGGGGCAGGGACAGGCGTTTCGGTGAAAAAATATATCACGGCGGATCCCGAAAAATGCCGGATCGTTTTTCTTATCAGGGATACGTCAGAACTGGAGCATGCGGCCGGGCTTATCCGGAAGCTCGCAGGAGAAAACAGGGAGTCAATATGTTCAGGAAAGTTTTGATGTCTTCGGTATGTGTTGTTGCGGGCTGTGAGACCATGCCGCACCATACCAACACGCTGTTCTTCGGCACGGCCACGACCCTCGGAGTCGAGATTGGTGCTGCGACGCCGGGCTCTCCCACTCCGCAGGGGACTGTGGGCTACAGTCGCGTTGAAGCCCTTGCACTTCCGCTTCTGGCGAATGTATCCTTTAAAGAGGGCGGGACTAATGATGAGAAGATCACGGCCTGCGACCCCAGAATAACAGCAACAGGGACATTGGGTGGGACGATGGGAGGAGACATAGATGTAACAGTGAAAAAAACGACAAATGGACAACCGCAAGGAATAATAAAAGGAAAAGTAGCAACAACGATAGAGGTAAAAGGAGCAGATGCGGAATCAGGAGTAAAATCGGGGCATGAATGTAAATTCATCGGCACGCGAGGCGAGGATGAAGATACGTATTCCGTACTGGCCACATTCAGGGGAAAGGTGGCGGGAAGTGGAAATGCGGGAAGTGGAAATGCGGGAAGTGGAAATGAAAATGGAAACGAGGTAAAAGCGAATGTTGCACAGTATTTTGCCTCCGGGCATGCAGCCGTAATTCTGGCTGAACGTGCGGGTGCGGCGGCGGTCTCAACGGGCAAGGCGGCAGAGGAATCAGCGCGTACCTCCGTAGAACTTTCTACATTGAGGGCATACATAAACTCACCTGAGGTAGTGAAAATGGCTACAGAACTTAAGTTGAAAATTGAGAAAGCGTACAACGATTTACGGGATGCTGTCACCGCCGACGATGGTAAACAAGCCTCACAAAGGGAGACTTTAGTATTGTGTAAAATGAAAGAAGTAGATGCCACAGTCTATGCCGGAGTTAATCGTACGGCGGCACTCTGCCCTGATGCGCGCACATGTCTCGTAAAAATTGGGGGAGACAAAGCTAAACTCAGCAGTGAAATGCTACAGATTCTGGATGTATACACAAGCAAGGATACCATTGACAAATGCCCAGTCGTGCCGTAGAACGGTACCTGTACTGATGGGTCGTAGCGCGGCCCGCGCCCGCCCATTCCGGGTGAACATTCGGCTTGAGCGTGATTTCCGGTTCTGCCTCACCCCGGCTCATGTGTTTGATTTGCGGCGATTGCACGGCTTGCAAAGCATCTGGCAGTTGTCCGGGACGGTCTTTCCGCCCCCGGACCAGGGGGTGATATGGTCGCCCTCCATCCGACCCATGTCAAACGGCTCGTTGCAGCGCGGGCACATCCCGCCCTGCCGCTCAAACGCTTCCACCTTCATCGCTCTTGTGAAAGCCCTGATATTCAGGTGCCTTTCATCGCCATCCAGAACATAAGAGTAGATGCCGGACTTCCTGGTCACGTCATCATCCATGAGCAGCCGCCTCACCTCGGCTTCAAGCATGACCGGATCCGGATCGGTGTCCCTGAACCGGTTGTAGAGCGGTCCCCAGTCCAGGCCCTTCATTTCCTTGCGATATTCGGGGAAGGTCGCCTGCACCCAGTCAATGACTGAACGAAAAACGTTCCACAATGCGACGGCGGTGTTGTCATGCTGATGCTCCGACATGTAATTTTCAACATCGCCGTCATTGATCCACCGGATCGCGGTCTCAAGGTAGTCCTGACGTATGGCGGACCCCTTCAGATATTTACCGCCGATCCCGTAGGCCGGGCATCCGGGACGGCTGAAATACCGCTTGGCATCTGACACCCAGGGCCCGTGGTAGACCGCGTTCCGGAGTTCCTGATCGGTCAGAACCGCTCCGGCAGTGTTGATGACCCTGAACCATTCCAGCCTTTCGCTGTCCGTGCCGGAACAGGTGTAGACCATCAGCCCGTAATCCAGGATATGGTCTCTCTGATCTGCCTGCAGATTATGAAAGGCCAGCCCGTCAATGGAAAAATCGCCGTTGACGTACTGACAGATTGAGATCGTGCGCTGCTGACCGTCAATGATCTCGAACCGGTTATGGCCGATGTCCGCCCAGTACATGGTATTCAGGGGAAGTCCGCGCCGGACCGTTTCAATTACCGCGTCACGCTGTTTTCTGCCATAGACGAACTCGCGCTGATAGGCCGGCCGGATGTCGAGTTTACCGCCATATCCCCTGATTCCGCCGTCGCCGTCATCCCGGTAGCCGTCAACAAGATCGCGAACGGTCAGTTTTCGTTCGCTGATTTTCATGGCCGCGGAATCCTGTTCCTGATTAAAATGCGGGCATATTGCCGCTTGCCCTGAATGTAACCGCGGTCGATTTTTCCGGTCCATCCGGGCCTGGGAATGTGCGGAAGCAACCCGGCTTTCACGTCATGATCCATCCCGATAATTTCGAACTGGTCCGGATTGTATTTGTCAAGAAAGGTGATCGGCACCCCCATCGCTCCGCTCCAGTCCATCGGAATGTCCCTGGTCCTGCTGACGTCAATGGCGTCATAGTTGTCGTAGTGCGGATAGTCCTCCGGTGTGTAGCGGCGATACAGGATCAGGTCTTCATGACGCTTGTCATGGTCAAGATTGGTAAACCATCGAACACCTTTGACCTTGATGAACCTGTTTCCGTCCCCGTCAATCCATGCGGTTGCAGCATCAAGCGGGTAGTGGTCCGGAACACCAAATGTTCTGTCCCCGCTACTGATGCTCGGGCCATACCATAACCTGTTCTCTTTTATGAGCGGAAACACCTCTTTGTAGGTGATAGCATTCATGTTGCCGAGAATAATGAACCTGCTGTCATATTCCATCAGCTGCGCCATATATTCACGAAACAGGCTGAAGGGCGGATTCGTCGCCACAATGTCGGCCTCCTTCAAAAACCCGATACATTCCCGGCTGCGAAAGTCACCGTCACCCTTGAGGTATGTGATGCCGATATCCTCTGCCCTGGGCGTGACATCCCCCTCCCGTAAACCGTCATATTCCAGCAGGATCGCCCGCCCGGTATCATGGCGCGAAAACAGGCTCGGTTCCCGGTTTCTGTAACAGGTGGTGATCAGTTTTTTCAGTCCCAGAAATGTGAAATTGTGGCTGAAATAATGGAAAAAATTGCTCACGCGGGGATCGTCGCAGTTGCAGTAGACCACCTTGCCCTCGAAATGCGGCCTGTAGTGACGCAACTCGCTCTCAATGTCGCCGAGCTGCGTGTAGAACTCATCATTTTTGGATTTCCGGGCCGCGGCAAGATTGGTGTTCATGACACAATGTCCTCGCAGACCGCGTCCCTCCGGTCAACCGTGTTGATTGCCGCCCTGTTATTCCCCTGCTCCGCGGTGCGCCTGCCGGGGCTCTCTGTGCGACATTTTGCCTTCCCTCACACTTAATCCTGCTTCAGGCCTTGTCGGAGGAAGAATCACGTGCTACAAGGGAAGGCCGTAGTTGTGTAACGGTTTTAATTCTGATGAGTAAAAGCATGGCAAGAATAAAGGTGTATGATAGTAACGCTAGAGAGGAGGCCTTTGTTGAACACAGGTTGAATGTCGATAATGGTGTCAGGTCTACCCTCTTCGTGTCGGGTGATGAACCGGTATTCAGGGACGCGCTCAATGGGATACACCGGGCATATGGAGGGGGACCGTCTTGGTATGTGGTGGTATCAGGATATGAAAGGGCTGTAGAAGAAGAGGCTGTAGAAGAAGACGGCTGAGAGCGCCTCTCGCCGGGTGGGGAACCGCCACTCAAGTCAGCATCCTCCTATCCGGATAAGCGCCTCACCTCATACAGGGCGATGGCGGCGGCCGTGGCCACGTTCAGGCTCTCGGCCGCACCGGCAGGTGCCCCGGAGCACATGGGCCCCGGATACATGGGAATACGGGCAAGCTGATCGCAGTGATCGCGCACCCGGGGTCTGAGCCCCGAATCTTCACTGCCCATGACGATGACCTGTGGTCTGCCGCCTGACAGGACCGTTGACAGTTCAGGACCGGCCTCCCCCGCCAGACCTGTGACCGGCCAGTCGGCCCGTTGAAAGTCCTTCAGCGTATCCGCAATGTTGGTCACGAGGCAGGCGGGCACGGTTTCCACACACCCGACCGCGACTTTGGCCGTAGCCCCGGACAGGGGCGGGGTGTACCGGGTCTGCATGATGATCGCGCTTGCGCCGAAGGCCGAGGCCAGCCGGAACATGGCCCCGACATTGTGCGGGTCCGTGATCCGGTCAAGCACAAGAATCACCGCATCATCGGGGGCCGCCGCCATGATCCGGTCCAGCGGCGGCCATTCAAGAGGCGCCGCCTGTACCGCAACGCCCTGATGGGATGAACCGAAGGCGTTGTCGAGGGCGCTGCCATGCACCGTTTCCGCCGACACGTGCGCATGGCTTAAATCAGGATTCCCGACATTGTGTTCGGTCACCAGCAACCGGTGCACGGTCCGGGCCGGATTGGCCAGCACCGCCAGCACCGCATGGGTGCCCCATATCCAGCCTGATCCGCCGATTTTAGCCGACGACCGGTCATAGCGGCCTGTCGGACGGCGCCGCCCGGTGTGTTGCGCAGGCCGCCGCATACTCCGGCCTCTCCCCGTTGTCGCTGATTTTCCTGAAAATTTACTATTGCGTGTCGGCTTCAACATCTCTATATGGTACGGACTTTCACGGACGCTTTCTGTTCATCGCACCGCTTATCACCCTCGGGTGGTGTGGGACAGGGCGTTTTTTATTGGAGAGAAGAAAATTTCGGAGGGGTGGCCGAGCGGTTAAAGGCGCCAGACTGTAAATCTGGTCACGTAGTGTACGTTGGTTCGAATCCAACCCCCTCCACCACCCCCCTGAAATGCCGCGGCGGGCGTTGTGTAGTGGTAAGACCTCAGCCTTCCAAGCTGATGACGCGGGTTCGATTCCCGCCGCCCGCTCCAGATTAATCCGGGTCCGGTTACGGCCCGCAACCTTGAAATGATCCTCCAGCCATAATCCGGAGGTCGCAGACTTGAGAGAGTTCAAATATGGCAAAAGAAAAGTTTGATCGCACGAAGCCGCACGCGAACATAGGCACGATCGGTCATGTTGACCATGGCAAGACGACGCTGACGGCGGCGATCACGAAATACTTCGGTGACTTCAAGGCCTATGACCAGATTGACGGTGCGCCCGAAGAGAAGGCG
>JACOMS010000036.1 GCA_014324115.1 Hyphomonadaceae bacterium | reverse complement strand
GGGCGGCGGCCCGGGTGCTCAACATACTGGAAAGACTGAGCCCGGGTGTCAGCGAAAGAGCGAGGAGCCTGGCCCATGCCCTGTACGATGTATGTGAGAACAAACGACAGGACGCGGCGGCGGCCATGCCCTATAATAACATGGTCAGTGTGTGGTCGGAGATCACGTGGGTGGCCTCCACAACCCGGAACAGACGGGAAGAGGACCAGACCGAAATGCAGGTGTGACGGGGGGCCCGGGGTTCGGGCAACCCGTCATGACGGATGCGCGCGCACTTTCTTTGCTGCACTTCTCATCGCGGCCATTGTCATCATGTACTGGATTTAATGAGTCCCGAACCCGGTTTTCGGGAAGCCGTCCGGACGCCGGAGTGCGCTCATCGTCCCGATTTCGGGAACCAAAACGTGACTTGAGACTCCAAACCACCCTATCCCGGCATGAACCGCATCGTGATTAGCGTTGAACGCGCCCGGAGCCGTCACCACCCATGAGACTCTCAACCTCCCTGCGGGTGACGCGGTTGAAATCTCCTGGAATGGAATGCTTGAGCACGGAGCCTGCAACGGCAAACTCCAATGATTTCTGACGGTTATCATATAAATTCAAACCGGCGATAAACGCAGAAGCAAAGCTGTCTCCCCCGCCAACACGATCAACGATATCAGTCAGCTCGTATTTTTTGGACAGCAAAAAGCCTTGTTCACGATCCCGCATACATGCTGACCAGCCATTGATATTGGCATTTACGGACTCGCGAAGCGTAATGGCAATGGTCGACATACCAGGATAGATATCAAGAACTTTCTGTGATAGAGTCTCGTACTTGGATATGTCCAAATGTCCGCTCCCGACATCAATATCCACAGAAATACCGAGAGATTTCTGACAGTCCTCTTCATTGGCGATTCCCACATCAATGTACTTGACGAGGTCCTGCATGACTTCAGGGGCGGTTTTTCCATATCTCCAAAGCTTGCTGCGGAAGTTAAAGTCACAGGATGTCGTTACGCCCGCTTTTTGCGCTTCTTCCACACATTCCAAAGACAGACAGGCGCAATTCTGCGACAGGGCCGGTGTGATGCCTGTGATATGAAGCCACCTGGCACCTTTGAAAATTTCCGGCCAGTCAAAATCGCCGGGCTTGCACTGGCTGATAGAGGAGCGGGCGCGGTCATAGATAACTTTGGACGGGCGTTGATTGGCCCCTGTTTCGAGAAAGTATATTCCAACCCGCTCACCCTGACGTTTGATATTGGATGTATCAACGCCCAGAGCCCGAAGCGAATTCACGGCGTGCTGACCGATGTCATTATCCGGCAAGGCCGAGACGAACCCGGCGTCAAACCCGTAATTTGACAGGGATACGGCAACATTCGCCTCCCCGCCGCCGAACGTAGCTTCAAATTGCGGGCTTTGAAAAAACCGCTCATATCCCGGCGTACGCAGGCGAAGCATGATTTCACCGAAAGTCAAAAAGTCTGCCATCAAAACTTCTCTCGCTCTAGGAGAACGACATTCCGCCATTAATGTCGATACTGGCACCCGTCACATAGGAGGATTTATCTGAAGCCAGATAAACAACCAGGTCCGCACAATCATCCGGATGACCCTGCCGACGCAACGGCACAGAGGCCTCTACACTACGTCGGACGGCGTCCGGTGTAAAGATATCGTGGAATGTCGTGTCAATCATGCCTGGGCAGAGCGCGTTGCAGCGTATGCCTTTTGGGCCGAGTTCCTTGGCCATGCTGCGTGTAAACGTGATCACAGCGCCTTTTGATGCAGAATAGGCAGACGCCCCCCCTCCCCCGCCGTCGCGCCCCGCCTGAGAGGCCAGGTTTATGATGGAACCGCCGACAGGCATGTGCGGAACAGTGGCCTGTGTGGCAAGGAAAGTCGAATTTACATTCAGAGCCATCACGTGATTGAAGAATTTTTCATCCATTTCGGCCAGATTTTTGCGTGCGACCAGGCCTCCGACATTGTTGACCAAAATATGGATTTTATCATTATATGCCTTGATCGTTTCAGCTACGAGACTTTCCACATCAGCCTTTTGGGTCATGTCCCCCTTGATCGCGATTGCTTTGCTGCCTGCAGCTTCAACTGCCGAGACCGTTTCACCTGCGGCAGTCCTGTTACTATTGTAATTCACGACCACACGGCATCCCGCCTCGCCCAGCTTCACGGCGCAGGACCGGCCAATGTCACGTGAGCCTCCGGTGACAATGGCGACTTTTCCCTCGAGTAGTTTCATATCACTAATCCCGTATTCAACATCTATGCGGTGTCGGCCGCACGTGGTTTTAAAGGTTGAATCGTGCCGCACAGGAACCAGACGGATAACACCGTCAGAATGGCTAAAGCTGCACCGACAGCAAAAGCAGGTGCATAGCTGTCAACAGTGATTATCGGGATCAGGAAGTTTAGCCCGACGACTGCCAGCTTCGCGGCCCATCCGGCAAAGCCTGCCAATGAACCAACCGACTTGCTACTGTAAAAGTCGCTTGGCAGCGTTTGAATATTCCCGACAGCCGTTTGAAATCCGAAAAGGATGAGAGCCATCAAAAGGACAGCAAATAATGGCGTTGCGGCTTTTATCGTCATGAGCAGTGAGACCAGCATGATCAAACCACCCAATGCGATGACCGTTTTCCGCGTTTTGTTGACTGTCCATCCGGCCTTGATACGGTCCCGTGCCAAAAGTCCGCCGAACCAGGCTCCAAACATGGCACCGACATAAGGCACCCACGTATAGGTCGCGATCTCAACGACGCCGAAACCATATGTTTCCGAGAGATAAAGCGGAAGCCAACCCACAAACAACCACCAGACCGGATCCAGAAAGAATGATGCCATGATTACACCCCAGCTCTCCTTACGGGACAGAATTTCAGCTAATCCCGGCGCGTAAGTCGCAACCTCACTGGTCTCCTGATTGCGTCGACCTGTCAGAATGTACCGGCGTTCTTCTTCAGATATCCAGGGATGAGATTCGGGGTCGGCTTTGTAAATAATCAGCCACGGCACAAGCCACAGAAACCCCAAGGCACCAATCACGATAAAGGTAGCTTGCCAGCTCTCAAGAAGTACAAACATCAAACCAATTACAGGAGCTGAAACGATCCCACCGATCGCGGCGCCGGAGTTAAAGATGCCTTGCGCGAGTGCGCGCTCATCAATCGGAAACCACTCCGCATTGGCTTTCGTTGCGCCGGGCCAGTTACCGGCCTCGGCGACTCCCAGAATTCCCCGAAACAGCGAAAAAGTCAGAACGCTGGTTGCCACGGCGTGCAGCATGGTGGCCGCCGACCATACGGTGATCGATAGAACAAAGCCGATCCGCGTCCCGATCCAGTCAAAAACCTTTCCGAATAATATCTGGCCAAAAGCATAGGCAAAAGTGAAGACATTGATGATAATGGCGTAATCGGTTTTTGTCAGGCCAAGGTCATTTGAAATTTCAGGCCACAAAATTGCAAGTGCGCCGCGATCAATATAATTGATAACTGTCGCGATGGCCACGAGGGCGACGATCACCCATCTCAGTTTTCCCCTTATCATGAGTTATCCCCTGCGGGGCTCGGCCCCGTTTTATAGTTTTCGAAAAAATCTTCGCGTATGGGGGAGAACATATCAAGCAGGACCCCTGCCTCTACGCATATCGCCCCATGCCTGACATTCGGCGGGATGAAGTAGCTGTCACCGACTGACTGTCTCCTAGTAACGCCATCAATGGTAACATCAAAAACGCCGCTTTCGACGTAGCTGACCTGCGAATGATAATGCTGATGTTGATAGCCCTCTGCACCGGCCTCAAACACCGCCTTTACCAGAAGAATATCGTCATTATGGCCAAGTATCTGACGTTTGATTCCAGGATCGACATCCTCCAGCGGAACGTCTTTGCCGAATATGAAATGTGGACTTTGCATTAGCGGTCCCCGCTCCTGTAGGATTTTGAATGGAAGAGGTGATAAGGTCCGATCCAGCTTTTCTCCCGCCCGTCAACTGTGATGACGTGGGCCATGTCGGGTGCCATATCTTCCGCGACACCCAGGCCGATTTCGTCACCATCAACTGTCGCGACGCGAATAAAATCGACGTTCCCGTCATTAAAATGTGTCACATTACTGACGCGGCTATAGCTGTTAAGTGTGTATTCAACGACCGGGTTGTACTCACCATGCGGCTCGAAAACGGAAGCAAAAACCACGCCCCGGTCGGCAGTTGCACGAAGCATAAATCCGGGTTCGTTGCGTAAGTTGAAATTTGGATCATTGGCTCCGATCTGGAAAAACACGACCTTACTGTCGTCAGGAGCAAGTGTTGTCACCGTGTAGAACTTTCTGTCGAGCATCCAGGTAACCTGCGACAGACCTTCAACTATATCCGTCTCTGCCACCTTCCACAAATACTGATACCCGTTATCCGTCCCCAGAGGGATTCTCGAAACCGGGTCAGCCTGCACGTCAAGGTTTGTGTTGACAGGATGTCCGTTATAGTGGAACGGCAAGTCGTAGGAGTGGGCCGCGCCTGCGTGCGCTTTCACAAGGTCAATTATGATCGGCTCTGGAAAAGTTGCATCTTTGACAATCGCAACTGTGCGGCTTAAACTGACACCTGCATAGACCGTGTCGATGCTTGCAGATGTTATAATCAGATCATCACTGACCTCAAAGGCGCCGGGTTCAGGTGCATTTTTGTTGCCGGTTTTTACATCGGCATTGAAATGGCTTCGACTGTCCACTACTAACGCATTATGCGCGACTGTCTGTTTGGCATAAGCGTTATTCTCCGGCAGGTAATGCCCGCCATATTTGGCTTCAACATTCAGGAAACGCGCAGCACCATAATCGCGAAGGACTTCGCGGCCTGCGTCGTAAATCAAAATGCCCAACTTGTCGAAATGCCCGTGACCCAATCCCTGGGAGGTATTCTTGGCGACAACCGCCAACCCATCCGGATCCCTTGAGGCCCTTAATATATCCAACGCACCCTGATCACCCTGTGCGCCATCGGTCAGCCGCATGGACCGATAGGAAAACGGTTTGGACTTACCGGATTTGAGTGCATCAGACACGGCCCTGCCTTCAGGCGTGAGAGCGAACTTCCCCTGTGCTTCGGCAATGGATAGTAATTCCGGATCACCCGTTAGCTCATAGGCAATGGATACCCCGTGAAGGAGCTCCGTCGTAGCAATGCTCTTATCCTTTATCGCATCATTTATCGGGAAAAACAAACCTGCATAATTCTGATGAATGACTGCATAGATGGCTTTTTCCAGTATGCCGTCACGATATCTGAATATTGCACGCTCCGGCTCATTTTGCGAAACGGCCCGCGCAAACAGAACAAAGGGCATGAGCGCATAGCGTTGATAATATGGACCTTCATGGTAGTAACCGTCTGGCGAGAAGAGTTCATCCAATTGCTTGAGGAATCCGGATTCACCGCTCTTGTCGAGGCCCAGCAACGCCTTTTCAGAGTAATCCCTGTCACCTATGGCGTATCCTGTCATACCGACAGCGGCTGTCGCCCAGGTACCGTGGTTGTGAATCCTGTCAAACGTTTCGGGTGACTCGACGGAGAGAAAATTTGCCATGTTGCGCAGCAAATTCTGTTCAATATGGTCTTTTTGGGCATCCGAAAGCGTGTCCCTGACAGCCCCGTAGGCTTGGGATACATGTACAAGCCACCAGCTCTCATTCAAATTTTGCCAAAACATGCGGCCCGGCGATTGTTCTTTCCTGGCCGGATGTATACCCCAACCCGGATAAACATCGGCGTAAGCGCCCATCATACCTGCGGCAAAGTCTGCGTACTTTTCTTTTCCGGTCAACGTGTAGAGTTGCCCGGCATTATATATCAGCCTGGCATTTTCCTTATGCTTTTCATGGGTATAGCCGCCACCCGCATCTTCCGGCACCGGTACAATTACCGGTAGAGACATTTGCGCCTCAATTTTGTGCACAGCGGCAGCCTGTGTATCCTCAAACGTCGGGCCGAAATATACATTTCCGCCCACAGATATACGATCCTGACAACCCTCACGGCTGGCACCGCACGCAACGATTAAGAACGGGGTTAACAAAAACAGAAAAATGCTTGTATGAGGGCGCGTCACTACTGGAGCCCGACATTGTTGACAATGACAGCAGTACTTTCAAAACCGCTGTTTAACTCAAAAACCCGAGGCGCCTGCGTATTCACAAATGTGTTGTTTTCGATCCGCGTTTTTGGCTCACCAACCGTGTGATTGATCAGAAAGGGTCTGATATTATCGAATGTGTTATTTGCGATATTCGTGACCTGAACACCGTGAAGGTAAAGCGAGGACCCTGTCTCGTTTCGCTCATCATGTCCAACATTGACGAGCGTGGAATTCTCAAGCCTGAAATGCGGGCCAAACGTACTCTCGTCGCGGCCACCGCGATAGTAATCCACTATGTCACCGCCGACATTGTCGAATCCGGAATCGACTATCGTCAGATATTCCGCACTGTAAATGCCGTAGTCATCATCTTCCCTGTCCAACCTGACGATGGCACCGCTCACGTCTTCAAATGTCGAATTCCGGATCAGAATACTGTCTGCAAACGTGCCCCTGGCAGCTGAAATGACATTGAATGAACGATTTATATCAAGGTTGGAAAAGTCACTGTTGATAATTTCAAGGCGGTAATTTTCAAGCATGGAGTACGGGCTCGTCCGGACTACAGAATTGCCGACATGGTCCGGACTGTCTTCGCCGGAAATGTCCAAGTTTATCAATTGAAGACCACCGCCGTCCAATATCTCGAACATTGCAGAGCGCTCAAATGTGAGATTGACATCGCCCTCCCCCTTGAACGTCAAAGGCTTGTTCAACTTCAGAAATTTTGTGATGACGTAATCACCGGGTGATAACACGATTGTATCTCCGGCGCCTGCTTCTCTGATGACTTCGAACAAAGCGCCCTCTTCGGGCTTAACCTGGTGTATTTTTCCGGAGCCGAACGGAATTACGGGTTCGATTTTGGGAAACCAGGATACCCCCGTTTCATCTTTTTTCGTCACTTTCAAATCGCGAGACACGCCCGTCTGCAAACCGGACACGGGGTATTGCAACCCGTTTTCAGCACGCTCCAGCCTGACAGGCTCATAACGGATTCCGTCTGTGAAATCCGGCGGATTGCCATAGGTCAGAAGATTGCCTGTGAATTCAATGCCTGACACGTCATCATAAACGGTGAAAACATCATGCTCTTTGCTTGAGTGGATAAGATTATTGGCAAAACGACTGTTGACGGGAACGGCACTTCGCTCCTCATCGCTTCCGGCTGCAAGCTGGATATTATCACTGTCAATCAGTGAGTTGTTTGCAATAATGGCATCCCTGACCTGATGATAACGGTTTATGGGTGAGTTCGGCACGCCGTTCATGACAACCAGGGCTCCTCCAAACCGTGTTCCGGTCAAGCCTTCCATGTAATTGTTACGCACTGTCTGTCCTGCGTTAATAACCCGTATGCCGCCGGTATGATCCACGCCGTTTCCGAAAAAGACATTGCCTTCGACAAGCGTATCATTACCGTGACGCATGGTGAGGGTTCCGCGGGACTCAAAAAATGTGTTGTCGCGGATAATGTTTTTGCCGGACTTGCTGGAAATAATTTCCAATTCACCATCACATCGGTCAAAGTAGTTGTTTTCCACAATGGTGTGGCTGTCAGTCAGGGAATAATGGCTGGTCCCAATTTTCCTGGCTGGCTTCGGTGTTTAACCGAACCGCCACAGTCACGCCTTTATTACGCTTGCCGACGAGATGATTGTGGTCAAAGCGATTATTCCTGCCATACATCACGACCCAGAAATCCGATTCCTGACGCTCCGGGTTATTGAAATTGTCAATCACTATTTCAGTGACGCGGGAGTTGTTGGCCAGATGATCCGAATTTCTTCTAAAGCTGATGACCTCCTGTGTCGGTGTGTATCCGTCCTTGAAAACCAGGCCGGAAACCTCAAGATGTTCGCCCGCAATTTTTAAATTTGATTGCCCGGTTAAAAAAACCTTACCTTTGGTCTCAGCCGTCAGACGTATCGGGTTTTCTTTTGTGCCCTCACCCGTAAAAACGATCTCGAAGTCACTCCAGACTCCGTTGGCGAGAACGGCAGTATCGCCAGGCTTCAGATCCTGGACAACCTCCCCATAAGTCTTTTGATCGGCTATGACATACTCAGCCGCCGCGGCGCGGGAGCTACAATGTGATAGCATGAGCGGGATGATGAGCAGCAAACCGCAGGACAGGCAATGCACAGTCATATGTTGTTTCTCCCACTGTATCGCCCTGCGCAGTCCGCAGGTTGTAATTTGAATTCATCTGTGGGGGAGTATCTGCAGTGTAGTTGATATTGTCAACCAGTTATTATGACCAATTTTCATAAAATTGGTATATATTTACTTAGACAATTTCCTTGGTCAGCATAAACCGTGATCGACTCTCGGATGTTTTGCGCTCAAGTTCTTTGTAAGCCTCTTTCTCGGACTCAGTCAAAAGCGCCTCAATCATGCGTGTAAAATGTGCTCGCATCGCTTTGCGGGCCCCGGAAGAATCCCGGTTTTTGAGAGCATCCAGAATAGCCTGGTGCTCCTTTTCACGGTAAGACAAGTCCTTGTCACAAACATTGCGATAGATTTTCTGAAGTTTGGCAGCCTCGGTTCGCATTTTCCACATGCTGTCGATAACAAAAATGATGGCATGATTATTGGTCGCCCTTGCTATTGCGTTGTGAAACGCCGCATCCGCTTCGTCCGCGGTCATGTCTGACTCAACTTTGCCTGACATTACGGCTATATAGAGCTCCAGTTCGGCAATAGACTCATCTGTAATAATCGGCGCTGCCAGAGCGGCAGTCTCCGCCTCAAACAACGCACGGGCTTCTGTCAATTCAAACGGTCCCACTTTCGGCAGACCATTAAACATTGTTTTACTGCCGTCCACAACGTAGGCGCCGGATCCAACCTTTATTTCAATGCGCCCCTGTGCCTGCAGAGCAATTTCGGCTTCACGGACAGTCACCCTGCTTATACCAAGTTTTTCCGCCAGATCCCGCTCACCCGGCAGTCGGCTACCCGGGGGAAACACGCCTGAATCGATTAACTCCAATATCTGGTTGGCAACTGTGTGGTACAAACGTTTTTCGGGCACTGGAAACTCATACTAAAAAGCCATGAGACCGATAGTTGAATAAAAACTTGAAATTGTCCATACCGATCTGAAAACCGTAGCCACCGGAGTACAGAAGTGTTGAGTTACCGGAGAGGTCAGGATGACGACCCGCCTAGAATCTACTGCGAACACCAAGGAATACACGCGGACCGTAATCATTAACCTCGTAGAGGTCATCATCAACGAAAGCGAACTGCTCTTTTGGAGTACTGAATAGATTGATCGCCTCTGCGGTCAGCCGGAAATTATCATTAACCTGATATGATGCCCGAGCTTCCCAAACGCCCACATTGCCAACAAAACGCAGCCGCGTGCCATCTGAAACAAAAGGCTGGAAATAATCATCACGGTATTTGTAGTTCACTTGAAAATCAAATGCATCAATTTGATAATAGGCCTGAGCAGACAAAGTATGCTTGGAAAGCCCCGGCAAGCCGCCCGGCGCGATAATACCTTGATTGGTTTGCATCAGCGTACCGTCAAGCTGACGGATAAACCGGTCTCCATACCGACTGTCTTCAAACTCAAAATCAGAGTCAACGAAATTATAGCTGATCTTTGCGCCCAAGCCGCTTAACGGGTACGGTAAATAGCTGAATCGGTGTGACCCTGTAAACTCAACTCCGAACAAATTACCAGTTTCATCACTGACCTGCTGTACAGGCACAGGAAAAGTCACGTCCTGCCCGTTCAGGGAGTAAGTCTCATTTGTGACAACATTCTGGAAACCACCCTGAAACTGTTTGAAGTAGGTACTGATTGCGAAAATGGAATCTTCATTTGGATACCACTCGAATCCGACATCGTAATTCCACGACATCAGCGGATCTATGGCTGGATTACCATTTGCAGTTATACTCTGGATGAGCCCGGCAAGTGACGTCGCGTCCTCATCATCGCCAATCACGTTAACACTGCGTCCGAAGCCCATATCGGCCGGATCAGGTCGTGACATGGCGCGAAACACTCCAAAGCGCAGCAGCTTGTCTTCCGACAACTCGACAACAGCAATCGCACTCGGCAAAATTTCAGTGTAATCATGGGACAACGAGACGGCCTCAAGATCGCCCTCGGCTATAGTAAACACACCGTCTGTTTCATTGACCGTCAGAGAAGGTCTGTAACCGGTTGCCGTCACATCCGTTTGAATAACGCGCGCTCCGATATTTCCTGAAACCGGTAATTTTTCAAAGCTCGTTTCATAATCCGCCATCAAATAAAATGCAGTTGTAACTTCCTTAACATTGATCGTACGGCTATTGATTTCTGTCAATCCGGGAATGTCACCAGAAAGGGTCGTGAGCACACCCTCAACATCTCCCCGATCCGCGATAGCCAGATTTATCTCGCCCAGGATAGAATTTATTGAGGCAACGGCTGTCTGTGCAACACAGGTTGCGTCAAAGGTTGCCCATGAATTTGTAGAGCTCAGGATACTACCGTCATCATCCACATTGGTAACCAAATCTCCGGATCGCTGGCTGATCAGGAACGAATTTCCTTCAGGAAACTGTGTACGACACGCTGTATTGGTAGACGCAATAATATCCACCCAACTCGAGGCAAGACCGGTGTCCGCATCACCGTCACCGTCGACAACCTGCCGATTATTGATATTCAGATCAGTATTGTCTTCAATTTCGAACGAAAAACGACCGGAGGTGACGTTGAAAGGATCTCCAGAATCGCTCCCACCGGGAAATTCCAGATATTCCTGTTCAGCCCAACGTACACCAGCCTCGACATTCGTAAAGAAACTGCTTCCAAGTTCGTAATCAACATCAAACCGCGCGGATTTTATGGTATTATCCCTCAAGATATCGTTATCAATGCGAACACGCAAACGATCAACGTAATTACTGTGATCATTGACATCAAAAACTTCATCGAAAAGCGTATATTGCGGGACATTTGAGTCACGTCTGTCAAATTCTATAACGGGCGTAATATTGGACTGAATACGGAATTCCATGGCATCTTCCGTGCGCTCCGTATCAGAGTATCCGAAATCTGCTGAAACGGAAAGCCGATCATTGACGGTGTAATTGATATTCAAACCACCGCCGAGATAGGTCTCTTTGCGCTGCCAGTCTCCCCCCTGCACTTCGATAGTGTTATCTGTAATGGAACGCAATATCCCGCCATTCGGCGTCGTGACCAGCGTATCCAGCGTCGTGACCGTTCCACCCGGACCGATATTCAGGGATGTATCATTCCTGCGTCCACCATTGAACGTCAGATCGTTGCGCCGTTCGGATTGAAGACGTTCTGACCATTGCACGTCCAGGTTGATGTCCAGTGTGCTGTCAGGTTGCCATTGAACTGCACCAAAGATCGCATCGCGCTGATCGCGCGTATCATTTTGACGGAAATGACGTTGCGATGGTGCAAACGCAAAAGGAACAGCAGCATCATAGGCTTGACCCGTGTCCGGATTGATGTATGTGATTGCTCCCTCGCGCGACGCAGATGACCTGTCGCCATGCGTGTCCCCAACAAAATCAAGGCGCGCATTTCCGTCGTTGTTTACATCGTCGCAGTCATCATCTCTATCCGGATTATTTGAGAAGCCGGTGACGGCTTCACCGTCATCATTGAAGTTTGTACCCAGGGAATTGAAGGCATCGGTCGCAATCAGACAGGCCGGGCGAGAGTTGCTCGTTGGTCCTGTTTGACGACTTTCTGCCTCGGGCTGAGAAATGTCACTACGTTGGATGCCAATCGAAATGCCCAGTTCACCCGAGTTCCCAAAATCGAATTGATCTGTATAGCTACCGGTAAGGCGATAGCCGATATCACCTGTTTCCGTATCCTCCTGATTTAGCTGATCCGGATTCACATTACCCTTGATATCGAACTGAATACGGCGCTTGCCATAATCCAGCGGTTTAATCGTCTCAAGCTGTATCTGACCCGCAACTCCTCCTTCAATTTGGCTGGCATTCTGGGTTTTGAAGACCGCCAGCCTGTTCATCAACTCAGATGGAAATTGCGAAAAATTTACGGATCGGTCACCCGAGCCATTCGTTGCTGCACGACCATTTACGACTGTTGAAGACAAATACGGCCCCAAGCCCCGGATAGATACCTCTGTCGCGCCGCCATTTTCGCGGTGTGATGCGACACCCGTAACCGTTTCAAGCGCTTCACCAATGGAGAGGGCTGGAATATCACCGATTTCATCCGCTGACAAACCGTCTACGATTTGGATGTTATCGCGCTTGAGAGCGATTGAGTCCCGAATAACCTGTCGCGAACCGGTAACAACGACTTCATCTTCTTGACTATCTTGTGCAAGAGCCAATGACGTCAATGCCAAAGAGCTGGCAACTGCGGCAGAAGTCATAAGGACTGCTTTGAGTGAATGCCGGATGTAAACCGGGCGTGAAGCTACCACGACGAATCTCCTCCGTGAATTAAGAATGTTATCATGTGAATAAAACTGATATAGCAAGCAAGGTAAACCATTATATAATACCAGTACTATTTAATTGGTATGACCAAAATGGTTTTTGCAAAACTGTCACTCATATGCTTGTCACACAGACTTGGAACGTCTAGTAAGTGTAGCTTGCGCCGAATGTAATTCTGCGGTCGGTCAAGCCTTGGAAACAAAGCAAGGCATCATTGTTTACGCAATACTGCCTGACTTCCGACTCGGTGAGGTTCACACCCTCAACACCGACTTTGATGTGATCATTTACGTCGTAGACAATACCGGCATTCAACTGCCCTCTGGCATCCTGGACAACCGGGAAACCCCATGGAAAACTGGATGTGCTGCCGAAATCGGTTGAACGATAGGCATCACGCCAAGTATAACGCGCCCGCGCTGACAATCCGTGTTTTTCATAATAGATTGTTGCATTCCAGGCGTTTTCAGAAAGATTAATCAAAGGCTGCTGGAATGTTACGGGAATCGTATTGCCCAATGCTGCAAACACCGCGTTGGCCCGACTGGTTGCCGTGTTAAACGACTCCCCGCCCGAGAATTTTTGCCAGGTATAGTTCGCGAGGACACCAAAACCTGACGCCCAGCTGAAGTCACCCAGCCGATCTTCCCAATCGGAAAAATCATATTGGAAAGCGACTTCAATACCTTCCTGCGTGGTTTCGCCCGTGTCATTAATCGTTGTGGATACAGGCACACAAACACCGGCGGGAGCGGTCGACGGACCGAAAACATTAACATCTGCAATCGGGTTGAAAATACCCCCACCTTCACAAGGTGCAGTCAAATCACGGTATCCTGTCCCGGAATCTTCTACCGGATCTTCCTGTTGTCTCACATGCAGATCTGTTCGCTTCTTGTTAAAGTAGCCCACGCTGATGACTGAAGACGGTGCAAAATACCATTCAGCGGCTATATCAAAGGAGTCGACCTGCTCAGGCACCAGTGCAGGATTGCCAATCTGGACAGGAGGATTGGGGCTGGTGCTGAATGTCCGGGACGTAGACAGATCATCGAAATCCGGACGCCGGATATCCTTTGTGTAACCGCCGCGAATCAGGACGTCCTCCCCAATGTCTGCTACCAGGTTTATACGCGGCAACCAGAAATCATAACTTGCATTTGTCTCCACGCGCCCGGCTTCGCCGTCCAGGATCGTATTACCGACGGATGTAATGTCAGTTTTCAGATAACGAACCCCTGCATTGCCGCGAAAGACACCCTGCTCGAAATTGGCTTGCCCGTAGAAAGCATGAGTTTTTTCTTCAATATCAAAGAAAGAATTCTGCTGCGATGTTGGCTCTTCGATGGAAATAGATCCCCCGTGAGCTGTGATAGCGGAGTTCAACGTCGCAAGAACGCCATCGGGATCAGACGCAACCTGTTCAGGATCTATAAGCAGAAAATCAGATACGAAAAGTGCTCTACCATCTGCATCGCCAAAATTATCGGGACCCGGCGTGAGAACACTCTCAAACAAATCACCGGACGGGCTATCAGACAGATTCCTCAGTCCCACATTTCTACGAATTTGATCCCGCAGACTGGTACTCCTGTTGTAACGATAACCCGCATCAACAGAAGTCAGAAATTTCCCGCCCCACGCGCTCCCGGTGAAATCGTAATTAAAATCGGCCCTAAATGCGTCCTCTGTGTTTTCGGCCATGTCTCGTGTAATGTTGACATCACGCAAGACGACATTGGCCGGGTTCAACAGCTGCGCTGTTGTCGGACCGGATGCTGCGTCCTGCGCCACAGCAAATGTCAAAGAACCCCCGCTCAGGTCATATATGAACGGAACAGAGTTGTCATTGCCCCCGCCGGGGTCCTTTGGCGCATTCGGATTGATGAAGTTCAGCGTTGTATTAAAACTCGGCGTTGTTGAATCGGATGATGACGTCGATGCTTCCAACCGTGCGGTTAAATGATCGGTGATCTTCCACTCTGTCCCTAATCCGACAATTGTGCTTTCTGTCAGGCGGGAATTTGTGTCCGATGAAAAACGCAAATTGGGATCGTCATCGTCATGTTCCAGATTAACGGGAATGGTGCCTTTAAGTGCCGCTTCGATTGAGCCGAGACTTTGCGGACCGTCGCGGCCATTTAATGTACCAAAATCGACCGTTTCAAAGTCTGTCGGAACAGAAATCTGTCTCAAACTACTGACACCGGACGCCTGAACCCGGGAACTTTCCTGTCTGCGTTGCTGGTCGTTGTATATGACATCCAGGGACAGTGCGACCCTGTCGCTTGGGCGCGCCTCAAGAGTACCTGCAATATTAATCGTTTCGTATTCGAAATTATCGTAATCCTGGTTCAAGAACTGGATTGGCAAAAAATTGAAATTTTGCGCACTCGCAAATCCACTGTCAGATGCAACAAGGTTGTCACGGTCTGCACGCGGACGAAACGCCGTTACATCCTGCTCTGTATAGCTCCCACTCAAAACAAAACCGATTTCCCTGCCTGATGACTGGTCGCCCCATTTGTGGCCGAATGCACCTGATACCCTTGGGGTGATGCCATCAGTTGTCAGGCTGCTGTCTTCCCCCTGAAAACGGACACTGGCCAGAGTGTCTTCCAAATCAAGCGGGCGGATCGTTCTGAGATTGATTGTTCCCCCAACAGACCCCTCTACAGTCCTGGCTTCAGGTACTTTTATGACTTCAACACCCGCAATAATAGCAGAGGAAACATCTTCAAAGTTTATACCGGTACGGCTGGAACCGGAGGGTACGGTAGACACGCCGTTAATCTCGGTACGGTTTCTATCAGTGCCCCGGATTTGGACACCTGTACCGACACCCGCCGTGCGCGTAATCTGAATACCCGTTACATTCTCAAGAACTTCCGCCAGGTTTTGATCCGGCAACTTACCGATATCCTCGGCTAGAATTAATTCTGTAAGGTTATCGGCATTACGCTTTTCAACAAGCGCATTTTCCAGCGATTGACGGATGCCTGTGGCGACAATTTCGTCGACCGGCGAAGAGTCCTGCGCTTGAGCCGTCGCGGTCATCACCAGCGCAGAAACCGATGCCAAGGCGGTTTTTGGATAAGCATTAAGAAGTTTCATGACCTTTTCCCTGATGTTGCATTCATGCATGTGACGATAAAAACCGATAGTTTTTATCGTGTCAACCTTTTATTATTACCAATTTAACATTTATTGGTATGACCAATATGGTAAAATACGGAAGTAAATGACACCTGGACTCAGATGTGTTAGTCCACAAGGGTAATTTAATCTCCATTTTGCAACGGTATAATCCGACAGTTTAGCCGGGGTGTGCGGGCCCCGGAACTTTACGAGACCGCCGGGCTCCACCGGGCACACTGAGGCAGCCTCCCGAATTTTCCGGTCAGGAATTACAACGATGGAACGCTTGAGCCTTATGCGGCTCCCTTTCCTATGGCCTCCAGTACGATTCCCCGGGGTGTGCATTTGCGCCAATTCATATTGCAGCCTGTATTTTAATTGCATTCGAATACAAATTACGCTAACCCGTCCCGGGAAACACAGATGTCCGGGGAAATCATGGCGGATTTTGGTGCACTGAATTGGTCCATTGTTGCGGTTTATCTTGTCGGAAATCTGCTGCTCGGTTGGCTGATGAGCCGCCGGGTTAAAACATCCGAAGACTATTATCTCGGAGACCGCTCTGCACCCTGGTGGGCTATCGGTGTCTCTGTCGTTGCAACTTATGTGAGTGCCCTCTCCTTCCTGGGCGGTCCGGCCTGGGCCTATGGTGACGGCATGGCGGCTCTGGCGATCCACATTAATTATCCCCTGGTGATATTTGTTGTTGTCGTTTTCTTTCTGCCCTTTTTTTACAACAGCGGCGTCGCTTCGATTTACGAATATCTGGAATACCGTTTCGGAACGACATCCCGGGCAGTCATGGAACTTTTGTTTTTGTTGACCCAAAGTATCACGGCAGCCTCCATCCTGACAGCTACGGCCGTGGTTGTGACATTTGTGACGGGCATAGAGGCGACTACAGCCGTGTGGATCATGACGATTATCGTGATGATTTATACACTTATGGGCGGGATGAACGCGGTCATCTGGACAGATGTCCTGCAGGGGTTCATCCTGTTCCTGGGTGCCGGTATCATCCTGTTTGCCCTGTTCAATGCCGTCGCACCCGTATCGTCAGCATTTTCGACAATGGCCGAAGCCGGAAAGCTTAATCCGATTGACACGAGCCTTGATTTTACGGTGGCCCCGACTGTCTGGGCCGGTGTACTGGCCATGACCCTGTTCCATATTACCGTCTACGGCTCCAACCAGATGATGGTGCAGAGAGCTTTAGCCGCAAAAAATATTGGGGATGCCAAAAAATCCTATCTGATGATGGGTTACGGCGCGTTTTTCATCTATTTTCTGTTTTTCTTTATCGGCGCGCTTTTGTTCGTCCACTTCAAGGGAGAACCCTTTGACGAGCCCAATGAAATCATTCTGACTTTTGCACGAAATCTCGCCATACCCGGACTCATGGGCATTTTGGCTGCGGCTGTCCTGTCGGCCTCCATGTCGAGCCTGTCGTCTGCTTTCAATTCTCTTGCCACAATATCCGTAGTCGGTTTTTATCAAAAATATCTGAAGCGAGACGGCGATGAGGGACACTACCTTCTCATGTCGCGCATATTCACCGTACTATGGGGCTTGGCAGTCATTCCCGTGGCTTATGGGTTCATTGGGAGCGGTGGATCCATTCTTGAAGCCCTGTCAAAGGTCGGTTCCTATTTTGTGGGGGCAAAACTCGCATTATTCGGTATGGGATTCTTCTCCAGACACACAACAGAGCGAGGGCTGCTTATCGGAGTCGTGGCCGGTTTTGCCGGTTTGATCGTCATCGTGGGTTTTGGGGGATTATTCGGCGTCAAAGGCTTCTATCCCAATATCGCCTGGCCGTGGTGGGTTGTGATCGGCGGAGTCATCAATATCGTCGCCGCCTGGGTCGCAAGTGTCGCTCTGGACGGCTTTCGGTCCGAATGGCATCAGCAATCTGTGCCCGGGCAAATTCGGGATTACCGGGAGAGCAAACGCGCGCAAAAAGACGGCAGGTGGTACGTCGTTCCCGGTAAAGTCGATAAGCCCGTATGGGGGTTGCCGGTATTTTTCCTCTTTATCATACTGTTTTTGTTGTGGTTCGCGACACTGGGCTGAATCCCGGCGCAACAGGCGACCGGATGAAATCCGTAGTGTCATGGGGCTATCGTCAGGCTTGCCGGTATCAAGGCTGCCGCTGTTTTTCACGGAGCCGCGAAACTGCTGCGGGCTCTGTTCCAGAAATAACCTTTTGTGTCCGGGGTCAGGGCTGCTACCAGGTTGGTATCGAATGAATTCCTGATGAAAACCGGTACTGATCGCATTCTCACGACCCATGTCGGCAGCCTTCCAAGGTCAAGGGCTGTAACGGATTGTGTCTTCGCCCATGAACGCGGTGAACCCATGGATGACGCAAATCGCATTATTTCCGATGCGGTAAGGGGCTGTGTTGCCCGTCAGACCGGTGTAGGTGTCGATATTGTCAGTGACGGTGAAATGAGCAAAATTTCCTATGCGACCTATATCAAGGATCGTATTACGGGATTTGATGGAGACAGTCCCCGCATTCCACCCAGGGATTTGGAGGATTTTCCGGGATTTTTGAAACGTCAGGCCGGCTCGGGCGGAACACCGACCTATCGCCGTCCCTGTTGTGTTGGGCCAATCGGGGTCAAGTCGATGCAGCCCCTGCAACAGGATCTCCATAATTTTGCGGTCGCCCTGAATGGTGCCGATTTCACCGAAGGCTTTATGAACGCCGCCTCACCCGGTGTCATCGCCCTGTTCCAGCCCAATCATTACTACAGGACCCGGGAAGAGTACCTGTATGCGCTCGCCGAAGGTATGCGCCCCGAATATGAGGCCATTGCAAAGGCCGGATACATATTACAACTCGACAGTCCCGACCTTGGCCTTGGCAAGCACATGATGTTTAAGGACGAGCCGGAAAATTACGAGAAGCTGGCAATGCAACATGTTGAAGCGCTCAACCATGCCTTGCGTAATGTTGAGGGGTCCCGGGCGCGCATGCACATTTGCTGGGGAAACTATGAGGGTCCACATCATTATGACGCCGCTATGTCTGAAGTCATGCCTGTTGCGTTCAAAGCCAAACCGCAGGGGCTTTTATTTGAAAATGCCAATCCGCGCCACAATCATGAATGGGCCGAAATTGCAGCCATGAACATACCCGATGACAAAATTCTTGTTCCCGGCGTCATCGACAGTACGACCAACTTTATCGAACATCCCGAGCTTGTGGCCCAGCGGATAGAACGCTTCGCGGGTATCGTCGGAAAAGAACGGGTTATTGCTGGAACAGATTGTGGCTTTTCAACATTTGCAGGTTTCGGCGCGGTTGATGAGGACATCGTTTACGCCAAGCTGGCGACACTGGCCGAGGGGGCAGAGATTGCAAGCAAACGCCTGTGGTAATCCAACCCGCATAAGCGGCAAAGCGGTAAACCCGACTACAGCCCCGGTTTGAATCAGCGCTCTAAAGACTCAGACTAAATCCATCGTAAGCAACTTTATGTTGACCCGGGAGCTCATCTGACAATGTTTGATAATCCATATCAATATGGAGGTTTGTCAGCACGCCCTGCCGGATGGCTGCCCGGGCAAGCCATTGTAAAGTTCGGTCTGTATGGGCATGAGTCGGGTGTTCATTATAGCGCAGCGCATCCAGAATCCAGAGGTCGGCGCCGTGGATACGTTCGAACACGGCGTCCGGGATATCCCATACATCCGGCGAGTAGACCGCCCTGTCATCAAAAAGGAAGCCATTGGACGGAGTCGGGCCGTGACTGACGGCCAGTACATTGACTTTTATCCGGCCTCCAGGTCCGTCAACCGTGATTGTATCATTGTCTTTGAATACGGATATCAGATCCAGTATGGGTGGATGAACACGGCCGTCAGGCATTTCAAAACAGTATTTGAACCGTTCAAACACATGGGTTTTTGTGTAACTGTCCATGTAGGTCGGAATGCGTTTTCGCATGCGATAGGCTATGGCCCTGACGTCATCTATACCGTGGGTCTGATCGGCGTGGTCATGCGTAAAAAAGATGGCGTCGAGCCTTTGCGTACCGGCCGCAATAAGCTGTTCCCGAAGATCCGGAGATGTATCTATGAGGACGGCCGTAGTCTGATCAGGAGTCGGTTTTTCCCCCTCTCCTCCCTGCCGCTTTTCGACCAGAATGGATGAGCGTGTGCGGCGGTTTTTCGACTCGTTCGGGTCGCAAACGCCCCACTCCCCGCCGACGCGCGGCACACCGCCGGATGAGCCGCAACCCAGTATCGTGATGTGAAGTGTTTCGTTCATATAGCTGATATGTCTGCTTTTTTAAACAAATCAAAAAATGCTCCGGTTGTTTTTCCGGCTGCTTCTGTAAGCGTCCAATCCCGGATTTCTGCGAGTTTTTTAACCACTTCGACGACAAAAGCCGGTTCGTTACGTTTACCCCGATGCGGGACAGGTGCCAGATACGGACAGTCTGTTTCAACCATCAGCTTATCCCCGGGGAGCCAGGCAGCGATATTGCGCACATCATGTGCGTTTCTAAAAGTGATAATCCCGGACATGGAAAAATAGACCCCCATTTCGGCGGCCCGGCAGGCCAGGCGTTCTCCGGATGTGTAGCAATGCAGAAGCGCAGGAAACTCGCCCTTTTTCATCTCGTCTTCGAGGATATTCCCCATTTCGTCATCGGCGGCGCGTGAATGGATAATCAGCGGCAGCCCCGTCTCGCGAGCGACTTCAATATGGACCATAAAATTGTGCCGCTGCACCGCAGGCTCGCTGAAGCCATAATGATAGTCGAGGCCCGTCTCGCCAATCCCGATAATCCCAGGATGATTTACAAATTTCATGAGTGTTTCCGGGGTGATATGCGGATTATCTTTGGTATTATGGGGATGTGTACCGATGCTTGCCCACATGTTTTCATGAGCATCCGTAACCTTAAGAACAGCTTTTATATCCTTTATATTGCAGCATATATTCAACATAGTCGTGATATCTGCAGCGTGAGCGCGGGCGATCACATCATCAACATCGTCGGCAAATTTTCTGTCGTGCAGATTAACGTGGCTGTCAACAAACATAACCTTAAGCCGCTTCAAACACCAGCTCGGGTACGACCACCTCCCAGGTATCCCGGTTGAATGTGTGTTGCCACTCTTCTCCCGCATCTTCTTTACGCCTGCAAAGAATCGCTGCGACCTTCCCGCCGACGAACTTCGTATTCGGCGGCGGCGCATAAGCTTTTGCCATTTTGCCCAGACTGCGCCCGTTTTTATCCTGCATATACCAACACTTCCTCTCATACATGAGACCTACCGGATCTCCGGCATTTGCTTCCGAAATGGCCCCAAGTGCAGGATTATTATCATGGACACGACCGGCAAAGCCCAGATTGACCATCTTCAGCTCTACAGACTGAAAGTATCGCCTGGGACCGGGAAAAGCCGACAGGTCGGGGGTTACAGTCCTGCTGATTGTTGCAGGAAATTGTGTCGGCAGGTACTCATGGTTGTCGTTGCTCATCACCGCAAGGTTGCGCCGCGCACGGGTCATGGCCACATAGAACAGCCGCCTGGGAGCATCCCGATCTTCGTTTCGTGAAGGGCGTTCCCATCCACCGTCAAGAATCACGACATCATCGAACTCAAGCCCCTTCGCGCGATGGGCCGTCAGGAGCTTCAGACCCCGCTGTTCTCCTCTGGAATCCCGGGACCATTCAGCCAGCCATTCGATCACATCCGTTACCGGAACACGGCGTTCATTGATCTCGCCGGCCAGCAATGATAACCCTTCCTCAATGCGCTCTGTCCAGGGTGAAACCGGGACAGTGTTCAAAATCCCGGTCAGATCAGATGCTGAAACCATAAGGCTACGGTCCCTGCGCAGGGCCTTAACGAAGGCCTGCATTTCGCGCATCCGCCACAGGTCCTGCATTTTTTCATTGGCGACATCGACCGGAATATCCAGTGCTTCCGCGAAGTCCCGGACGGGCGCGAGATTTTCCCAGTTTCGTGAGATGATCGCGGCCTTTGACCATGTCCAGTTCGGGATCAGGTTAGACAGACGCCGCAGCTCATCAAGTGCGGCCATCGCCTGGGCATCATTGCCCGGCGGACACTTGAGTATCTGCACACGGCCTTGAGTGACCGGGTCCAGAGCCGCCATTTCACCGCCCGGCGGTTCTCTGTGTCTTGACCGGTTGACTGTAATGTCGTGTCCCGTTTTCATCCTCGCTTCGGCATGTTGAATGACTGCATTTGCCGCGCTGATGATGTGTCCGGTTGACCGGTAGTTCTCTGTCAGGAAGACGGATTTGGCCGAGTAGTCACTCTCGAACCGCCGGATGTACTTGATTGATGCACCGGCAAACCCGTAGATATTCTGATCGTCGTCCCCGACGGCAAAGAGACTGATGCGAAGGTCCGGATCTTTGAGGCTTCGACCGGCGACGGCGGAGATAAGCGCGTACTCCTCCGGCCCGACATCCTGATATTCATCAACGAGAAGCCAGCGATAGCCCTGCATCAACGTCTCTCGCAGGGACTCGGCTTCGATCCTGTCCATGCCGTCGCCGCGCAGAAGTCCGGCCGCTTCCTTCAGGAGATTGTCAAAGTCCGGGTCCCCGGCGGTCGCAGTTCCGGCAAAACTCACGCCCACCAGGCGCATTGCCAGGGCGTGAATCGTGGATACCGCCACAAAGCGCGCCTGGTCTCCGATCAGCTTGCGCAACCGTTCGCGAATTTCAGCGGCGGCGTGGCGGTTATAGGCAAGTACCAGAATCCCGCCCGGGTCCTCACGCCTGATCTTCACCAGATAGGCGACGCGATGCACCAGGACGCGGGTCTTGCCTGAACCGGGACCGGCCAGCACAAGAACGTTGGTCTGTTCGCGATCATCGCGAACGATACCCTCCTGTGTTGTATTTTCGAGGGAGGCGACAATGCTTGTCCAGGTCCGGCCTGTTGCCTGTCTGCGAAACTCAATGCCGCGACCCGGCATCCACCGGCGCATGAAGGCATCCCGTTTAAGGACGAAGTAGTCATCTGCCAGACTTTTGGCGTCATCAATGCGTTTGAGGCCCTTTTCGGCATAGGCGGCCATGACATGTGTCTGGATCGTTTGCTCGGTGTAGTGCTCATCAAGTGGAGTGAAGTTCTGAATTGTAAACCTCCCGCCCTTGGGGTTGAGATGGAGTGTCATTGCGGGACGGAATATCAACAGACCTCGACCAAGGGTGATGACCTGCTGTTCATGCAGCCAGAGAAGCGCTCGCTCCAGCAGTTTATTCGGGTCTTTGACTGCGTTTCGAAGCGCGGCGTCGCCGGTGATAGCGGCCAGCAAATGTCCCAGTGTTGTTTCCACGGGGATATCCTTGCCTCGAATACCCTTCGATACTTCGCCGACAAGATAATTGAGTAGTTTCTCAGCTGCCGCGCGGCGAATTTCCGCAGTCCTGTCGACGGTGGACCATTGACGCTGCAGCCGGACAGACAGGCTTTCGCGCGAGACTTTCCGGACATGGAGGTTACCGCGCCCGCCTTCCATATCGCGTCCGTCCCGCGCCATGGCCCGCAGGAGTCCCTCGACAATGTCCGGCCGGACGGATTTGTGCCCGGCCTCGCGCAGGGTCTGGCTGGTCGCCGCCAGATTTAAGAATCTTGGCTCCCCGTCATCGGCGTCCGCGGCTTCTTCCCGCAAACGGGAAATCAGGTCCGCTTCGAGGCTCGAAGCCTCTTCAAAGCGTTTATCCGATGAGTCCTGTACGCCGACATGAACAAAGATGGTGATCTTTGTATCATCATTGGCGATGCCCAAGGCTTCCAAGTCGGTAAGGGCCTTGCGCAAAGCCGACAAACTCAGACCGCCTGCGCCACGGAGAACGTCGGTGGAGATGCCCTCTTCGGGGTCCGCGTTCATAATATGCCGGACGATAGACAGGAGTTTTTGTCGTCGGCTGTGCGTAATATCCGGCTGGTCAAGGATCACTTCTGCCTGTTTGATACCCCCGACAATCAGCGAAGAGGGAAACACCTGAACACGGTTTTCCTCGCGCCTGAGAAGTTTTGCCTCTTCAAGCCAGGCCACGGCAGTCTTGACCCGGGTGTCGTCTGTGGCGCTGTCGCGCTGGAACTCATGATCTTTCTCCTCCTTGACAATCTCGCCGGATGTGGCGACAACCTCGCCGCTTTCCCGCGTTTTGCTGCCAAGCCTGCGCAGTGTTCTCAGGATTGCACCGATTTCGTGGCGGGCCAGGCGCGAGCGGGCGCTCAGGCTGAACTGACGATCCACGTCTTCCGGATTATAGAGAAGAACGCACCGGGCCGCCTTTTGATCACGCCCGGCCCGGCCGGCCTCCTGCAGATAGTTTTCAAGGGATCCGGGGATATCAGCGTGGACAACGAGACGAATATCCGGCTTGTCGATGCCCATCCCAAATGCATTGGTGGCTGCAATGACGCGCAGTTCGCCAACCCTGAAAGTTTCCTGGATATTCCGCTTGTCATCGGCGGACAGGCCTGCGTGATAACGCCCGGCTGCAAGCCCCTGTTCCTTGAGAAAATCGGCCACCCGCTCCGTCGCACTGCGCGTCGCACAGTAAACAACCGCTCCGGAAGCACCGGTTGTCGGTAAATGCTCCTCCAGCGCGGCGAGAATATCAGCCATCTTGGTGGACTTCCGGGTCGGGCGTACCTCGAAACTCAGGTTCGAACGGGTGGCACCGCCATCAAACAGGTTCAGTTCAAGGCCAAGACGCTCCCTGAAGTGCCCACAGATATCCTCAATGACATCAAGCTTTGCAGTGGCCGTGAGACACAGAACAGGTGCGATCCGGTCGTCTTCATCCGAGCGTTCCCTGATGAAACGCCCGACGTAGCGATAGTCGGGTCGAAAATCGTGTCCCCATTTCGAGATGCAGTGCGCCTCATCCAGAACCCACAATCCAACCTCGCGCTGGTCAAGCACGGAACGCACCGAGATATTGCGCAACTGCTCCGGCGCAATTATCAGGATAGCCGCATCACCCATCCGCACCTTCTCCAGGGCGTCATGTCGCTCCGGCAAAGACAACAACCCGTTGATGGTAACCGCCGAGGAAATTCCGGCACGGGCCATTCCCTGAACCTGGTCGTTCATGAGCGCGACAAGCGGTGATATGACAACTGCAAGATCACCCGTGTTGTCGAATCTCTGGAGTGCAGGGATTTGGTAACAGATGGATTTGCCGGTACCTGTAGGCAGAATACCCATCAGGCTCCCTTTCTGCATGGCGCTTTTAACGATCTGTTCCTGCACCGAGTATCCGAACTCATCCGCAGGATCGGGTCGGAAATCTTCGAATCCGAACCACCGCTTCAAGGCACGTTTCGGATCATTTTTTGTGCGGCAATAGGTGCATTTGGCACTACCGCAGTCGGTGTCCCTCAGGGTTTTTACAATATGTAACGCTTCCCGGAACCGGGCCCGGACCCAGGGCGGCATAACCGAGTCCCCGCCTGCCACTGAAATCCACGACAGTGCATAGGCCATGGGCCAGCAAAGACGGATATCGTCAAGCCGTTCGAGAGTCCGTTCCACCATGCCCGAACATGCAGCGGGCCCAAGCAACCGGCGCATTGCATCTTGAGCTTCGCTTTGCTTCGGAATTGCGGCGCCGCGGATGTGCGAAAACAGATAATCAAAGCCGTCACTGTTCGGGGTACGGCAACACAGGTAGTGATAAGCGACCAAAGCGTCGGGGGAGGATTCGTTGAGCTTTGCGAATTCCCCGATCTGGTTCTCAAGAACCTTGAACACGAGCCTTGCATCGAGTTCAGGGTCATGCACATGCCCGGTCTGAAGACGGCCGTCTTGGTAGTGTTTGACAAGGTGATGGTAGGGATTGCGTGGAAAAGCCAGCGGGTTGAGCCAGAGCGTATCAATCGGTGCCTCCGCCAGGCGTGCAAGCCTTTGTTGAGCTGCCAACAGATGCGGTAAGTCATGGCACAGAATATTGTGACCGATGACGTGGTCGAAATCCCGGCAATAGTCATGGAGTTTCTGCAAGCCGGTATCGACATCTTTTGTCACAACGAGGCCCGGTTGGCGGTGATCCCGTGCAACCGCCGCAAATTTGAAGATTTTTGCCTGGTCGGGGTGGATTTCAAGGTCAACAGAGACACATTGATCCAGTATGTTTGCAGTCGCCTTCATTGGAAATTATACAATCAACTGAAACGAATTATTCTCTCAAGGCATCGGCATGTTTCCGAGAGCGTCCATCATAACAACTTTCCTGTCCATATTCAGTTCCGCCTCGCAGCTTTGTAGATGGCGGATTTTTTTCCAGTAATCTATCCAGCGGGATACGGAGTTCAGTTCGGGTTGGACTAACGGCAATTCCCACCCGACCCCGCCCGCTGTCCTGGCGCAGGCGGCTATTACGTCCTGCAGCGCTTCCCAGAATAGAGAGCGTACATAACGGTTTTGAACCGTTGACAGGTTATCGACCCATCGCATGTCCAGCGCAGTTTCGCGGCGACCGTGACGTTCCAGAATATGTCGTATGGGTTCAAGTACTGTCTTGGCATTCCGGGTCAATGCCAGCGCACGCCCGGGAGCTCCGCGTGACAGCTGCACGGCCAGTTCTTTTGTGGGCTCTGTGGACCCCTTGGCATAGGTTCCCAGCCAAACCCTGATATCCGCGGACGGCACCTCACGAAGCGGTAAATACAAGCAGCGTGATCTTGTGGTTGGTAAAAGACGCCCCGGGTTATGGGTGATCAGGATGAGCACGGCACGCTCCGGCGGTTCTTCAAGCGTCTTCAGGATTGCATTTTCACCATTGTGATTCATCTCGTCCAGACAGTCTATAAGGCAGACCCGCCAGCCTCCTTCCGAGGCGCGTTTTGAGAAAAACTCCGACACGCGCCGGGCCTCGGCAACAGGAATTTCACTTCGCAGTTTCCCGGTTTTGCGATCGTAAGGACGGCGAACAAGCAGAAAGTCGCCATGCCCGAGGCTTTCAATCCTCTGCGCCACGGGATCGGAATCCGGTATGTCCAGTGATGTCTGCAATCGGCTTTGGCCGCCCAGAATGCTCCGGATCATGCGATATGCCAGTGTCGCTTTGCCGATGCCGGGTCCGCCGCTGAGCAGCCAGGCATGGTGCATGTGACCGGAAGATGTCGCCTTGATAAAGCGGTGCTCGGCTTTCTGATGGCCGATCAGGGAATAGACTTTGCGCGGATGCGGGCAGCCGTCAGCGCGATCTGATTCAGGAATATCCGGCACATCCCCGCGCATTTATGTACCAATTCGCGCAAATTTTTCGGCCAAACCGGGAAAACCTGAAGAGAGCAGATAGCAGATGCGCGTGTGTACGGCCTCACGACTGGCGTTGGCATCAATGGTCTGAATACAATCTGATTTGTCCTTTGCAATATCCAGAAAGGCCGTGCGCAATGTATTGTGAAATTCGATGGTTTCGACGTCGAAACGGGACAATTTTTCGCCGCGCATCTCAACCCGCTTCATGGCCAGCACAGGATCCATATCAAACAGGATTGTCATATCCGGCTTGAAGCCGTCCATGACAGCCTCATGCACGGCAGCGACACATTCCTTACCAAGACCGCGGGCATAGCCCTGATATGCCAGGCTCGAGTCGGAAAACCGATCACTTATAACCCAGACCCCACGCCCCAGTGCCGGTCGAATCCGCTTTTCAACATGGTCAACCCGTGCCGCATACATCAGAAGCAGCTCGGTTATACCCGACCACCGGTCTTTGGAGCCGGAAAGCACCAGATTCCGGATAGCTTCGGCTCCGAATGTACCACCCGGCTCACGTGTCACCAGGGTTTCGTAACCGACAGCGTCAAGCCGGTCCGCAAGCATCCGGGCCTGAGTGGTTTTTCCCGTACCTTCACAGCCCTCAAAGGCTATTAACCGACCTGTTTCCATCTCAGCCCCTTATTATGTCTACCAGTGCGGTCATGGCCCGGCCGAATGCCGATTTACGATCAACATCCTCCGCTGCCAGAAGTTTGAAAGTTTCGGTAGGCCGTCCCGGTATGTCGATGACCAAATCGGCGACATGATCACCTCGGGCCACAGGGGCCGCAACAGGGCCGTCCGCTTTCACTCTCAAAGTTACTGACCGACTGTCTTCGCGACGCATGCCAATACGAACCTGTGCATCGGTGACAAGGCCAACCTGGTCGGATTTACCCATGAATACAGGCAGAGAAGAGACAAACTGTCCGGCGCCGTATATATCCTGAACAATAAACCTGTCAAATGCGGCCTGCATGAGACGCAGTGATTCACTGCGGCGTTGCGTTGTGCTTTCAAGCCCGTTGATGACGACAATACGCCTTGTGCCGTCGCGCCCGGCGGAGGCGGCAAGGCCGTATCCTGAAACTTTTGTGTAACCTGTCTTCAGGCCGTCAGCGCCGGAAAACCGCCCCAGAAGCGGGTTGCGGTTGGCTTGGAGTATGCCGTTCCATGTGAAGCTTTCCTCCGCGTAAAGCGGGTAAAATTCGGGGTATTCCCCAATCGTATGTTTCGCCAGCAGTGCAAGATCGTACAGGTTGACCCGGTGTTCGGGATGCGGCCATCCGGTCGAATTTCTGAATACAGCCGATGACAGCCCCATCTGTCTTGCCCGATCTGTCATCATACGGGCAAAGGCGGCTTCCGACCCGGCTATGCCTTCAGCCAGGACGATACAGGCGTCATTACCGGATTGGATGATCACGCCGCGCAACAGGTCTTCGACCCGCACGGTGGATTCCGGATCCAGAAACATGGTCGATGAACCCGATTTGGCCCCGCCCTGCCGCCAGGCGTTCTCGCTGACGGTAAATTCCGTATCCAGCGACAGTGAACCATCACGGATGCGTTCAAACACCATGTCGGCAGTCATGACTTTAGTCATGGAGGCCGGGGCTATGGCGACGCGGGCGTTCTTCTCGAACAGAACAAGACCGGTCTCGTAATCCATAATTATGGCGTGGGGAGCAACGGTCTGAAAACCGGACTTACCGTCGTCCCGCGCCGTAGCGGGCAGGTGTGCTGCCAATGCGGCAATGATAACAACAAAGAGTGATTGAAATAAACGCAAACCGGTCTCCAGAATCAAGTTGGGCCCCGATAACAGGGTCCGAACAAAATTCCACAGCTTCGCCTTCAGGTAAAGTGCGCCAATGTACCGGTGCCGATTTTTTGCGGGCGCCACAGTTTAACGATACATGGCCAGAATAACTTGCGTCCCGGCTCGTTTCCTTTTGGACACAGCCATGTGTACGGGCCCTTTGATTGTCGGGGTGACGTCTCCGGCACCGTCTTGCGTCGGCACTTCAGCCTTCGGGATGGTCGCCAATTTCGGCCTGTCTGCGTAGGGACTTACAGTTCTGCGGTGTGTTCTTTTTACCCTGCGGTTATAAAGGTTTTTGTGCTTTCCCGGACGTCGTTATGTCCGCCGGTCCGGCATACCGGACGCGAACCCGACTCAGTCCGGCATTGATAATGCCCAACTCACGGGCGGCGGCTTCGGATAGATCAATAATGCGCCCATCAATAAACGGCCCGCGGTCGTTCAAACGAATCTTCAGAGATTTTCCCGTCTCCAGATGTGTTACGATTACATAGCTGTTAAGCGGGAGCGTCTTATGGGCGGCTGTCATCGCCGTCTTGTCATATAATTCACCATTGGCTGTCGGTTTTCCGTGAAATGTGTCACCGTACCAGGAGGCTTCACCAACTCGGTCATAATCCGGATTATGCCTGGGCGTATAGGTGAACACTTCCAATAACCCCTGGATTTTTGGCGTGAAGTATGATTCCTGTTTAGTATGGCACAACACGACCTATTCGACTTTGACGAACGACTCAAGC
>JACOMS010000035.1 GCA_014324115.1 Hyphomonadaceae bacterium | reverse complement strand
AAGGCGCATCCCGCCAGCGCAGACCGTTCCTGATGACATGAATAATACCCGAAATCACTTTGCAGTCATCCACGCGCGCCACACCACGGGGCAAAGGGAAAAACGGTTCAATCCGGGTAAGCCCTTCTTCTGATAACATAAGCATATCACGCATCGTAAAATCTCCTTTGCAACCCATGAATCACACACTACGACATGAGGGAACCCGTTGGATTAATAGGTCCTGACCCCAGGCAGAACCCGCCGAGGAGCGGGCGCAAAGTACCGGCCCCAAGGTTGATCTAGCCGACAGGACTGAAACGATTGTCATTCGGACCATGCCGGATCGCACGGTTAAACAAAAATGCGATGAGGTATGGTATGGCCAAGTCTAGGCCGCCGACGGCGACTAACAATAAAAATACCAACGTAACTATTCCTTGCAGGGACTCCGTGTATCCGAAGGAGTTGAAGATAACAGTTATTACGACACCGATGATGACAAAGAAAATAAAACGGGAGATGATGAGGGCGCCGACGGGTATGAGGCACCGCCAACCGGACTTGCCACCGTCGCGATAGCGCTTCATCCAAAGCACAGCCCAGCACCAAATATATGAGGAATGAGGGCACTACACGCAGGGACAAGACCAAAACCGTATCCCAATCCCCCCAGCTACAGCCCTAGCCGCAAGCAGAGCTATAGGCATAATCCAGTGTCAAAACATGGAAAATAAAAATACCATAAACAAATCAGTCCCGGCAGCGTAGGCTGTGGCCACAGCCACAAGCACGACAAACGACTCTAAAATCAGAATCCTCGCACCCTTCATGAATTCCTGCAGATTGATGCGTTCACCGGGCAAAAACAGCAGGTTCATCATATGCGGGTCCTCCTGAAGGTGAGTCGGTCGGTTGGCGGGAACACACGAAAAATGCAAGTAAAATTTTGCATAGTGCAAAGATTGCCCTGTCTTATCCGGATAACTGTGCTAGACTAACGCGTCGAAGTCGTTGAGGAGGCCCCGGGGATTTCAAAATGAATGTACAGATCGCGTCCAAAGGTATTGATGTTTCCCCTGCGCTCCACGACCGCATTCACGACCGGTTGGAGGACATGATCGATAAATATATTCGCCGGGAAGGGGACGCGCAGGTTTCTATCAGCAAGGACGGGGCGACCTTCCGCATATTATGTTCCGTACATTTACCCTCGGGCGCCACGATGGAGGCGACGGGCCGCTCTCACGACGCCTATGTCGCCGCGGACGAGTCCCTTGAGCATATGGAAAAGCGTCTCCGCCGCTACAAGCGCCGCTTGAAAGACCACCAGACCGAAACCAAGGAGGACGCCTTCAATTATGTTTATTCTGGAAAATCCGGTGCGGGACAGTGATAACGATGATGGGGAAGATGACAGTATCTCTCCGGCGGAACCCATGGTTATTGCTGAAAAGCCGGGCCGGATCGAGACCATGACACCGAGCATGGCGGCACTGGAGCTGGGGCTGGCCGATGCGGGGGTTGTGATCTTCAATAATGCCAAACATGGCGGATTGAACGTTGTATTCAAACGCTCTGACGGGAATATCGGCTGGATTGCCCCATATTGACCGCGCCGGCTAAACCACCTATGAACGGCGCGGATTTTACGTACATTTGCAAAAACTGACCATGAACATGGATTCAAGATGCACGCCCTGATGACCATGAAGGAACTGATTGATGAACAGTGTATCCTGGTAGATATCAAGGCCAGTAGCAAAAAACAGCTCATCCAGGATATGGCGGGGTGCCTCATTGAAAGCGGTGTCATGAATGTTTCGTCGATCAATCTTCGCGATATCCTGTTTTCTGCCATGGAACGTGAACGTCTTGGTTCGACCGGTGTCGGGTTCGGCGTGGCTCTTCCTCATGCGTGCATAGCCGGGCTGGATCGAATTTACGGGGTCTTTGCGCGGGTCTCGCCGGCACTGGATTTCGAGTCTGTTGATGAACGCCCTGTGGACATCGTCGTTCTATTGGTTGCGCCTGACGATACAAGTGGCATGCACTTGCGCGCCCTCGCCACGGCGTCGCGCGAGCTCCGTCGTGAAGATATGCGCGAACGCCTGCGGCTTGCGCCTACCGCGGAGAGCCTGTATCTGGCCCTTGTTGGAGAACCCAAAGCCGATGCGACCTGATCGCCGACCCGTCCTGCCAGCTATTGTCACGGGGCGGAATCATGTCATAAATCGTGCATGGATTGCATTAACATACATCTGATCCTTCCGTGACGAGGCGGCGTTTATGAATGAAATTCCGGCAGAACCCCTTGAACTGCAATCCGCATCTCCGGTTGTGCCCATGTATTTCAACCGCGAACTGTCCTGGCTGTTTTTCAACACACGTGTGCTGGAAGAGGCACAGAATGAGGCTGTGCCCCTGTTGGAACGTCTGCGATTTCTATCGATTTCCGCCGGCAACCTGGACGAATTTTACATGGTGCGTGTGGCAGGCCTGCGCACCCAGATTCTGGCCGGGATGACAGACCCCAGTTCTGATGGATACACTCCCAAGCAACAGCTCGATAAAATCACAAAAAGCGTCAGAAAAATTACGGATGCGCAGAAAGATATCTGGGAGTCAATCCGCAAAAGCCTCGGCGAGGAAAACATCAAGGTCAAATCCATTTCGGAACTTACCGGACCGGAGCTGGATCATTTGAAGAACCTCTACGAGAATGAAATCCTGCCCGTGCTCTCGCCTATGGCCGTTGATCCGGCGCATCCCTTTCCGTTTGTCAGAAACCTTGGGTCCGGCCTTGTTCTGTCCCTGCAGAAAAAGAACCAGACCGAGCCGCTCCATGCCATTATTCCGATTCCACAGCATGTGCCGCGCTTTATTCATCTGAGCTCAACGAAAAAAACGGATGTCTATGTGCGCATGGAGTCAGCCCTGCATCGTTTCGCGCCGGAGCTTTTCCCCGATTTCGAGGTTATGGATTACGGGTTGTTCCGGGTTACAAGAGACAGCGATATTGCGGTTGATGAAGAGGCTGAGGATCTTGTCCGGCACTTTGAATTCCTGCTAAAAAAACGCCGCCGGGGAGGGGTTATCCGGCTTGAAGTCAATGCTGATATTACGCCGGAGCTACTGGATTTTCTGGTTAAGGGATTTGAATGCCGGGACGACGATATTCAGAAGTCGGATACATTTCTCGGAATGGTGGCCTTGTCCGATCTGATATCCTGCAAACGCCCGTATCTTTTGTTCAAGCCTTACAAGGCGCGTTTCCCTGAACGCATCCGGGATTATGACGGAGACTGTTTTGCCGCGATTGCGGCCAAAGACATTCTGGTCCATCACCCATATGAGGAGTTTGATGTGGTCGTGCAGTTCCTGCAACAGGCCGCGCTTGATCCCGACGTCGTCGCCATTAAACAGACACTTTACCGTACGTCGGATGACAGTCCGATTGTCAAGGCCCTCATTGAAGCTGCTGAACGCGGCAAGGCGGTGACGGCACTTGTCGAGTTGAAAGCGCGTTTTGACGAAGAGTCCAATATTCGCTGGGCGCGAGATCTTGAACGCGCAGGGGCGCATGTGGTTTACGGATTTGTCGGCTACAAAACTCACGCCAAGGTTTCTCTGGCTGTTCGGCGCGAAAACCGCACGCTGCGCACCTATACGCATCTCGGAACCGGAAATTATCACGCGCAGAATGCCAAAATCTATACGGATCTGGCACTCTTCACCGCTGATCCGGATATAGGTTCGGATGCCGGCATGCTTTTTAATTATGTGACCAGCTATTCCAGGCCACGCAGTATGAACAAACTGGTCATTGCACCCCTGGGTTTGAAAGAAGAAATCCTGTCGCTGATTGCCGACGAGATACAATGTGTCAAGGACGGGAAACCGGGACACATCTGGGCCAAAATGAACGCACTCGTCGATACAGTCATCGTTGACAAACTTTACGAAGCTTCCCAGGCGGGCGTGCAGATTGATCTGGTCGTGCGCGGCATTTGCTGTTTGCGTCCCGGTGTGCCGGGTTTATCAGACAACATTCGCGTCAAAAGCATTGTCGGTCGCTTTTTGGAGCATTCACGTATAGCCTGTTTTGGCAACGGTGCGGCGTTGCCCAATCCGGATGCAAAAATTTTCATCTCTTCTGCGGACTGGATGCCGCGCAATCTCAACCGCCGTGTCGAGACTTTGGTGCCTGTAGAAGCGGTAACCGTGCGTCGCCAGGTCATGAACCAGATCATGATCGCGAATCTGAATGACGAAACCAATAGTTGGGATTTGCTGCCGAGCGGCAAATATGTCCGCGTAACCTGTGCCAGCCCGGCTGTACCTTTTTCGGCCCATGCCTATTTCATGGAAAATCCGTCCTTGTCCGGCCGCGGAAAATCCCTGAAATACAGTGCGCCTAAGGAACTTGATGTCCAGTTTCGCACAATCCGGACAGAAACCGCATAGTTTGGCACGTTATCAACGTATCGGCGTCCTGGATATAGGCTCGAACTCCGTCCGTTTTGTTGTTTTCGAGCTGTTCGGGTCAAGCTTTACCGCCGTTTACAACGAGAAGGTAATGGCGGGTCTTGGCCGGGACCTGAAACGCACCGGATATCTGCATCCCGAAGGCGTGGAGGAAGCCCTGTGCGCCCTCAAACGCTTTCGCGAAATCGCCAGGACCCAGAAACTTGACAGGCTTCTGATTGGAGCGACGGCCGCACTGCGGATGGCTGAAGACGCATCAATTTATATCGCCCGTGTCAAGCGAGAGACCGGGCTGGATATCACACCCCTGTCCGGCAAGGACGAAGCGCGGCTGACGGCGCAAGGCCTCATAGCCACCGAACCGCGGGCCCATGGGATTGCTGCCGATCTGGGCGGGGCGAGTCTGGAGCTCGTGCATGTCGATCACGGGCAGGTCGGACAGGGTATCAGCTATCCCGTCGGTCCCTTCAGCGTGGTGGATCAGGACCTCGGGGCCGATTGGGAACAGGATTCGCAGCTGATTCGGGACCGGATTAGTGTCGAAATTGACAAGGACCCGGTGACATTCATAACCGGACAACCCCTTTATCTGATTGGCGGAGCGTGGCGAAATCTGGCCAGTGTGCACCAGCAGCGCCACCTCTATCCACTCAAAACCCTGCAGGCCTACGAGCTCATGCCGGGGGCTGCACAGGATTTGGCCCGGTGGGCCTACGGGCCGGGCCGTCTGGATGTGTTGTATTGGCCCGACATCCCTCAAAGGCGGGCCGAGACTCTACCTTATTGCGGCCTGATGCTGGATGTTCTGCTGAAGCGGTTAAAGCCCGCGCGGATTGTCATTTCGTCATCAGGATTAAGGCAGGGGCTGGTCTATGACGCCATGCCGGAGGAGCTTAAATCCCGTGACCCCCTGCTCGACGGGTGTCGGGATTTGGCCCGTGGAAATTTACAGGGTCTGGGATTTGATCAACCGCTCATCAGGTTTTTGTCAGATTCGGATCACATATACCCGGCCGCCTTTGACGCCGATAATGAAAGTCGCATCCGACGGGCAGCCTGTCACCTGGTCGGGATCGGGAAGGGATTGCACCCGGATTATCGTGCCGAACTGGTTTTTGACGAAGTGCTCTATGCACCGCTCCAGGGTTTAACTCACAAGGAGCGAGCCTATCTCGCGTTGATGCTCTACCATTCCTATACGTCAAAACAACATTATACCAATGTTGATGCGATGCAGCTTCTGCTGAGTATGCGGGAACGGGAAGCTGCGCTGATTTACGGCACAGCTATCCGGCTGGCAGTCGTGGCGTCGGGACGGTCGAAAAGTCTGGTGGAAAAATTCCAACTCTATGAGGATAAAGGCTGTCTATGTCTGGATGTCGATGAAAAATATACAGACCTTTACAGCGAACGGGTTGTACATCGATTGAAGGGGCTGGCAGGGTTGCTGGGACTGACGACAAACAGTGCTTGATCTTCCGGGTTTGAGTTTTTCCGTTTTTTTCCGACCTCATGGATGAAATTAGCTGTTGGGTGTCATGGCAAAGGATACACCTTCATTCCGCTTCAATCTGGAAACCATGGCGAGTGGATTACCGGCGTGGGGATTGAGCCTGGCCCTCAGTATACGCGCAGGTTTCCCGGGGCCTTCGTCCATCTGTTCAGCCAAGGCTTTAAAGCCGATGGTGGCGTCGACATAATCGCGCGGCAACAGTTTCCAGACTTCAAACTCGTTGTTAAGCGTCACATCCCGCGCGGCGCGGGCCTCTGTGGTCATTTTGAAATCTTTTGTTAGCGGCCCGCCGCTCTCCTCTCTGTTTCCGGTTTTTGTAATCGCCCTGACAGGCCTGACATCGCCTGGATTGACGACCTCAACCCGCGCAAGCGCGGCTCTAACCTTCAAGGCCGCCCGAACATCGGGTTTCTGAAACCAACCCTCGAACGGCGCTTTTCCTCCCTCAGTAACATAGACGACAGGCTCAATTATTTACCGATGGTGAAATATGTTACCAAGTATCAACATTTTTCATGGCACGGCGGGCCGCCGCCCCACATTTGCCTTAAACCGCAATGTTGTCGAATATCCGGACTTTGGTATAAAGGTCCCAAAAATAAATTCTGAATTTAATAGACTTGTCATGACTCCGTTGTTTACCCTGGATATGGAGCCAATGGGTTGGCGTTAAATTCATAGAGAACGCGTTTTCAGGAATAATTTGGCATATACATCGGTGAGAAACCCGAGACAGGGTTCAGGGCTTGCAATCGGGGGGCCCCCGTGGGATTGATGTCGTCATTCGAACCGGTGAACCGGCCGTCACTTTCGCCGGGGGAGTGTCCATGCCTGATCCTGAATGCGGATTACCAGCCTCTGTCCTATTTCCCCCTGTCGCTCTGGTCATGGCAAGACGCGGTAAAGGCCGTTTTCCTTGATAGGGTGAATATCGTCGGTAATTATGAACGCACAGTACGTTCGACCAGTTTTGAAATGCCGATTCCGTCGGTTGTGGCATTAAAGGACTATGTCAATCAGGATCGCTCGCCGGCTTTTACACGCTTTAATCTGTTCTTGCGCGACGGGTTTGAATGTGTTTATTGCGGCTCGCCTGATGAGCTGACCTTTGACCATGTCATTCCCCGGCGTATGGGCGGTAGAACCAGCTGGACGAATATAGCGGCGGCCTGTTCGGATTGTAACTTACGCAAGGGCGGGCGCCTGCCCAAAAATATGGGCATGGTTCCGCGCGTCAAACCCTACCGTCCAACCATGCGCCAGTTACAGGCCCAAGGCCGGAAATTTCCACCCAACTATCTGCATGAAAGCTGGCTCGACTATCTCTACTGGGATGTTGAACTTGAGGCATAAACCGGTAGTGTAGGATTATGAATTATCGACTCCATCCCTACGCGGCGATTATGGGCACCGGCATAGGTCTGATGGCGCTCGCGGCATTCCGTCAACCGTTATTTGCTATCTTTCTCGGTATTGTTGCCACCATCGGCTTTGATATTGCATTCAAACTGCGAAAGCCTGGGGACAAATCGTAGGATATTTTCAGGCACCATTCAGGCTTGTGAGGCTTTGGGCGAGCCGATCACCGAAATTGCGAGAGGGCAGTTCTTGACAGAGCTGGTGAAAACCGCCAGGGCTCATCGGAGATGGTGTTTCTGTGGATTGGACTCGTGCTGTTTTTCGGGCCGCATCTGTTTTCGGCCTTCCGTGACCGTTCGCCGGAAAAGGATATCCGGACGAGGCTCGGTTATGGCCCTTACATGGGGCTTTACTCAATTGTTTCCCTCACCGGACTCGTTTTGATTTTCATCGGCTACGGTGCCATGCGGCCCGCACCGGTTGTCTATCCGGTTCCTGCTTGGGGACAGACTCTTAATCTGATTCTGATGCTTCCCGCATTGATACTTATAACCGTCTCGCAATTTCCGGCGGGACATATGAAAAGACGCCTGAAACATCCCATGCTGGTCGCCATCAAAATGTGGGCCATGGGGCACTTGCTGGCCAATGGAGAGTTGAATTCCGTTATCCTCTTTGGAGCGTTTCTGGTCTACGCTGTGATAGACCGGATCGCGGTGAAACGCCGGGGCGACAACGGGCCCCTTGATGCTGTACCGGACATAAAATGGGATATTCTGTGCGTATTTGTCGGGTTCGCAGCCTATGCGGCATTTATCATGTTCCTGCATCAGCTCCTGTTCGGTGTCCCGGTCTACGCTCAAGCCTCCGCCTCCATTGATGCCAGCCTGGCCGCCTGGTTCTCGGCGATCAGCGCATCAACGACATTGCCGAGTTCATCCCCGGTGACAATCCTGTCAAGCTTGTAGAGAGTCAGATTGATCCGGTGATCCGTCACCCGCCCCTGAGGATAGTTATAGGTACGGATGCGTTCAGACCGGTCGCCAGACCCAACCTGATCAGACCGGTCTTCGGCGCGCTCTTTGGCGAGGCGCTGTTTTTCCATGTCATAAAGTCTCATCTTGAGGAGTTTTTCCGCATTTGCCCGGTTCTGGTGCTGCGATTTGCTATCGCAAACCACAACCACACCTGTGGGAATGTGGGTCATGCGCACCGCCGAGTCGGTCTTGTTGACGTGCTGCCCACCGGCACCTGACGCCCGCATTGTATCAACCCGAACATCATTCATGGAAAAATTAATATCCACATTCTCGACTTCGGGCAAAACAGCGACTGTCGCGGCGGATGTGTGAATACGTCCCTGCGTTTCCGTCACGGGCACCCGCTGCACCCGGTGCACCCCGGATTCAAATTTCATTTTCCCGTAAACGCCAGTGCCGGACACTGAGGCAACGATCTCCTTGAACCCGCCCATATCGGCCTCCGATTCGGATTCCACATCCACTTTCCAACCCATAATCTGTGCGTAGCGGGCATACATACGGAACAGATCACCAACGAAAATCGCGGCCTCGTCGCCGCCTGTACCGGCGCGGATTTCCAGAATGATGGACGCATTATCGTCCCTGTCCCCAGGCAACAGAAGCAGCGAGACTTCATGTTCGAGCTCCGGCAGGCTTTCTTTGAGCGTTTGCAACTCTTCCCTGGCTACGGCTCCCATTTCCGGATCAGAACCCATCTCTTCCAGATCGGCCATTTCTGCACGCCTATCCCGGAGCTTGCGTACGGCGTCCGCAACAGGTTTGAGCTCGGCATAATCCCTGCCGAGTCGAACGATCTCCCCCGGATCGGTGGTCGCGCCCATACGTGCCTTGATCCTCTCGAAGCGGTCAACAACCTGGACCAGTTTTTCATCAGAAATATGCATCCCTGTCAGTTACGCCGTGAGTCTTCTCTTGTCGAGACACCATCAGGGTTTCCGGTGAAGTTTTGGCATAGTGCACTTATGCCCCTTTCATCAGGGCATTGATGGACTATAAGGCCAGCATGGCAGATTCCAGTCCACCACGGGCTTACCAAGTCCTGGCCCGGAAATATCGACCGCGCACCTTTGCCGATATGATCGGGCAGGACGTCATGATCACGACCTTGACCAATGCGTTCAAGGCGGGTCGAGTGGCCCATGCCTTCATGCTGACCGGAGTACGCGGTGTCGGTAAAACGACAGCCGCGCGGCTTCTGGCGCGGGCGCTGAATTACGAGACCGATACCGTGGACGCACCGCATATTGATCTATCCGCGCCGGGGCGGCACTGTGAACGTATCATGATATCGTCGCATATGGATGTGATGGAAATGGATGCGGCCTCCCGAACGGGTGTGGATAATATGCGTGAGCTTCTGGATGGAGTGCGTTATGCCCCATCGGAGGCCCGGTTCAAGGTCTACATCATCGACGAGGTGCACATGCTTTCGACAGGGGCATTCAATGCGCTCCTCAAAACGCTGGAAGAGCCGCCGGACCATGCGAAATTTATCTTTGCAACCACAGAAAGTCGCAAAGTTCCGATCACTGTGCTCTCGCGGTGCCAGCGTTTCGATCTACGCCGTGTCAATCCCACCCGGTTGAAAGAGCATATTTCGGGGATTTGCGACGAGGAAAATGTTAAAATCTCGGATGGCGGCCTGGCGCTGATTTCCCGTGCTGCCGAAGGTTCTGTTCGCGATGCGCTATCCCTGCTGGATCAGGCGATTGTGCAGGGCGGGCTGGACGGTTCCGAAGTCACAGAGGAGCAAATTCGGGACATGTTGGGTCTGGCTGACCGGACACGTGTGCTGGACCTGTTTGCGCATGCCGCATTGGGAGATGGACCAGGCGCGCTGGCAGAAATCCGGTCGCAATATGATGACGGGGCCGATCCCTTGGTCATTATGCGTGATCTGCTGGATGTTTGTCATGAAGTGAGCCGTGCACAGGTTCTGGGCGATAAGGCCAGTTTCGAGGCCGCTTCGGATCAGATTGATCGCATGATGGGTCTCGCAGAGCAAATAACGCCCGCCCAGATGGACAGGATCTGGAAAATGCTGCTGATGTCCTATGAAGATGTGCGTCATGCACCCGTACCGCTTGCTGCCGTAGAAATGGCTCTCCTTGCTCTCGCGAACGCAGGTCATATGCCGCCGCCGGAACTCGTAGCCAAACTCATTAGTGAGATTGAAACCGGAAACTTCACCCCGCCGGAAAGTCTGGACACGCCGCCCAATTCTTCACCGTCTGCGCACCGTAGTGTTCAGGCATCTGCACAACATGCGCACACCACCCAAGCTATAACGCCACCCGTCACAGCGCCTGAAGCTGTGTCAAAGATGCGAACGATTGCAGGCCTTGAGGAATTTGTCGAGGCACTGCCCAGGGATAAGGCGGCGCTCAAGTATGAAGTTGAAAAACATATTCGCCTTATCCGTTTCAAGCAGGGTTTGATTACGATTGAAAACCTGACGGATGCACCGCCGACATTGGTAGGGCGCATGGTTGAAGCCTTAAGCGATCTGACAGGACAGTTATGGCTGATTGACCAGGAATCTGGCCCTGGCGAACCGAGCCTGTCCGAACAGCGCCGCATAGCCAGGGAAAAACAGGATGCTGAAGACAGATCCCACCCGGCCTTTTCTCATCCGTTATTACAAGGCGCGGAACTCATTGATATTCGCGATATCAAGCCCGGATATGCAGCCGATAACATCATTCCGGCAAATTTCGGGCAACCCTGCAAAGATGACTAGGACGTACTGATGAAAGATTTGATGGGCCTGATAAAACAGGCTAGAGAAATGCAAGACAAAGTGCAGGATGCGCAGGCTCAGGTCGCCGCTCTTGAAGTCGAAGGCCGCTCCGGTGCGAGTATGGTGACCATCACACTAACCGGAGATTACAGTGTCAAAGCGCTCAAAATTGATCCTGATCTTCTCAATGGTGCAGAGGTGGAAATTGTCGAAGATCTGATTGTGGCGGCGTTTCAGGATGCCAAGGTTCGTCTCAATGAAGCTCAAGCCGAGACCATGAAATCCGCCTTTGGCGATATACAACTCCCGCCCGGTATGAAAATGCCGTTCTAGGGTCAGGACTCATTAAATCCAATATGTGACGATGGTCGCGATGAGGATTGCAGCGAAAAAAGTGTACGCTCATCGTTCTCACAAGCTATGCGCACAGCACAACAGTCGGGGCGTGGAACCGGGCGGATTTCAGGACCGCGGCGGGGTCTCCGCCGCGGCTGATTTCGACGGCGTCCGGTGCGCCGATAAAGCCCGGCACATCCTACCTAGCGAGTAGATCCTGTGCAGGGATAAGTATTTTTACTCCTTTACTTGAAATATACCCTCGCCGTAATCTGACTGTATGACAGGCGTTCAGGTTGAGCATGACAGACAAACAGAATATCGGCGCACAAACGCATAAGGGGCATGAAAACGGAAAAAAGCATAACATGAAACAGGGTTCCCCTGATATCGACCGTTTGATCGGCCTTTTGGCCAGATTACCAGGATTGGGCCCGCGTTCGGCCCGTCGTGCGACGCTGGAACTGATCAGGAAACGTGACGCGCTCATGCACCCGCTGGCCAATGCCATGAAGCGTACTGCGGAGCAGATCAAAGTCTGTTCGGTTTGTGCAAATATCGACGCGCAAAGCCCGTGCCATATCTGCATGATGCCGGGTCGGGACAGTAAAACCATCTGCGCCATTCAGGATGTTGGTGATCTCTGGGCCATGGAACGGGTAGGCGCGTTCAAGGGGGTGTATCATGTGCTGGGCGGAACCTTGTCGGCCATTGACGGGGTGCGGCCCGAAGACCTCAATATCGCCGCGCTCATAGAACGGGTTGAGACAGGCGACGTGTCCGAGGTCATCCTCGCCATGAATGCCACAGTTGATGGACAGACCACGGCGCATTATATCACTGACAGGCTGGAAGGGCTGGTTGTGAATATCACCCGGCTGGCCCACGGTGTTCCTGTTGGCGGTGAGCTGGACTATCTGGATGACGGCACAATCACCGCGGCACTGAGAAGCCGCAGGCCGTTTTGATGCACACCCGGTGGTTTCAGAACTTCCCGTAGTTCCGGCTACAAAAGGGATCGGTTACTGCCGCAACAACCACCGGTCAGCAGATCGCCCTTTTGCGTATAACCCATAATCATTTTTGAATGTGTCTCTGCGACGATCCCGGGGTGCCAGCCCCGTACCGGATCATAACCCGGCGTTTACGGGTTGATCCGACGACGTTATGCAATGTTGGCTGGAGCTTGCTCTTCCATATCCAAGGCCTCGATTTTGTCGGCGCGTTTGCTGATTTTTTCAGTCGAAATACGGATCTGTCGCACATCCTCGGTAGATTGATTGAAGTGCTGCTGCAGCTTGGCCACCCGGTCATCCAGGCGATTGACGTCCTTGGCAATCTCTCCGACTTCGCGTTGGATGATGTGTGCCTGTTCGCGCATGGCGGCGTCTTTCATCACGGCACGCATGGTGTGCAAGGTCGCCATAAAGGTTGTCGGCGACACGATCATGACCCTCTTTCCAAATCCCTCTTCAATAACCTCGCTGAAATTGGCATGAAGTTCGGCATAGATGGCCTCTGACGGAATAAACATAAGCGCGACGTCGTGGGTCTCACCGAGAATAAGATATTTTAAGGCAATATCTGTGATATGTGCTTTCACATCGCGGGAAAAGTCCTGCTGCGCCCGTTTTTTATCCACCGTTTCGAGCTTTACCAAACGCCGCCAGGATTCCATCGGGAATTTGCTGTCTACGGCCACGGCCCCCTGCTCATTAGGCAGATGGATAAGCGCATCTACACGTTTGCGGTTAGACAGGGTGACCTGGAATTCAAAACTTTGCGGTGGCAGATATTCGGATATGAGATCCTGCATCTGCTTTTCGCCGAACGCTCCGCGGGCCTGCTTGTTTGATAAAATGTTTTGCAGGCCGGACTCTCTGAATTACGCTCCTGTGTCTCGACAATGGACTGCCCGACCTTTTCGGAGACTTGGGACAGGCGATTATCCAACGTATCCCGCATTAACGCATCACGCTCTGAATTACGCTCCTGTGTCTCGACAATGGCCTGCCCGACCTTTTCGGAGACTTGGGACAGGCGATTATCCAGCGTATCCCGCATTAACGCATCACGCTCTGAATTACGCTCCTGTGTCTCGACAATGGACTGCCCGACCTTTTCGGAGACTTGGGACAGGCGATTATCCAGCGTATCCCGCATTGATGCATCACGCTGCGCCACATCCTCGCTGAATTGCGACAGGCGCCCTTGCAAGGCATTCTGCCGCTCTGCCATTTCTGAAAGATGACCCCGGAGGTTTTTACCGCTGTTGTTTGTAAACCACAGCGTCAGCAGACATCCCGACAAAAACAGTGCCGCCCCGATGATTAATTCGACCATGCTGACCTTCAGCGCCGCTAACGTGAAGTAACAGACTCCACCATGTAAGACTTCTGATGCTATAGGTATAGTGAGTGCTGTTTTAATTACAAGGGTTTTCTTGATTAACCTCCTTTATATCCGCTGTCAACACGTGTACCGACAGCCCCAATGTCTTGAGGTGTTACAATTATATTTTCCCGACACGGGCAGACACGAAATCTCTCCCGGGTTGCGGTGAGGGCATCAAAAAAACGCTTTCAACCTCCCGGCATCCTATTTAAGTCGGTAATCCATTGTAACTTGGTATGGTCATGATCGGACTGGTTATCGTAACCCACGGCCAACTGGCGGCAGAGCTGCGCAGGGCAACGGAACATGTGGTCGGAGATCAAACGCATCTGGAAACAGTGTGTATCGGCCCGGATGATGACATGGAACGTCGCCGCGCTGACATAAGAGCGGCTATCGGCAAAGTGCAGGCAGATAAGGGCGTTATCATTTTGACCGATATGTTTGGTGGTACACCATCCAATCTGGCTATTTCGCTTCTGGAGCAGGACAGGGTTGAGGTGATAGCGGGCGTCAACCTGCCTATGTTGATCAAATTGATCGAAGCCCGCGACAGTGTGACTTTGTCCGAAGCGGCTAATAAAGCCAAAGATGCAGGCCGACGTTACATTGCTATCGCTTCGCAAATTCTGACCGGAGATACCTGATTCTGGATATGAAATCGAAATTTCCACGGGCGACTGTCCCGGAAGCCTCAGCCCGGGTGACCCTTGGAAACCGTCGTGGTCTTCACGCACGCGCAGCGAACAAATTATTTGCCTGCGCCAATCGTTTTGATGCCGTCGTTACGGTGACAAGCCATAATGATGTTTGCGCCGAAAGCGTTGTCGCCGATTCGGTTATGGAATTGCTTCTACTCGGTTCAGCATGTGGTGAAGATATTACGCTCAATGCCAAAGGACCGGAAGCCGATGAAGTTATCGCGGCTCTTGTTGCGCTGATTGAGGGACGCTTCGGGGAGGAACCGTGACAGGCCATAGATCGAAAATTGCATTGTCATTTCTGATTTATTCAGGTTTTTCCAGCTGTGTGACCAAGGATATATTCATGCCACGGAGTGAATATCCGGCCGATCCATGGGTCAAAACTTACGCCGCCCCGGACGATTGTCCGGGAGGAGAAAAACTGGCGGCTGTCGATTTTGACCTGCCATTATATCCCAGACGCGCTTTCAATTCGGGACGACAAGGCTGGGTCATAGTCAGGCTTGATGTAGATTCAGACGGGCAGACAGAAAATGTCAGCGTGGAGCGATCTTTGCCCGCAGGCTTGTTCGGGAGCAATGCGAAGAAGGCTGTTGAAAAATGGACGTTCGAACCACCCAGGGACGGCCCGTTACAGAACTGCCGTGTTCTGATCCGGTATCGGTTGGGTACAGTCAGTCTCGGCGGGTAGGAGGTAAAATCCTCCTGTGATTCTTGCGGTTCCCGGCTAGTGTCTGCGAATTACGGTGAATTTGACCCTTGAGAAAGTGAATTCTGGCAGATTTTTCAGGATATAGCGAATCGATTATCGTCGCGGTTGCGATGTTTATCGCAGTGCTCGCCAGCGCCTTCGCCTTCCGCGGGGCCTTGGAGTACCGGCCGACGTCGTCAGGTTGGAGAAAGAGAGCCAATGAGCTTGATGCACGCCTGTCGCACATGTATGCGGTACTCGGGTCTTATCGCGGCTTGATTTTGGTGTGGGAAGACGATGTTCCGGATACGGATACATGGGGCAATCCCCGCATCTATGGCTCCCCTGCAGCCATGGCATCAATGCAGAGCTTTGTCGAAATGGGCAGACCGCGCGATGTGCCGATCCGGATTCTGGATGGCCTCGCTGATCTTGATTCCATTAGCGAAAAGGGTCAGCCAGCGACTCTCCGCGCCAATCTTGCGCGACTTCGCCGAAACGGTAAGGCCTTCACCGTTAGTATTGTGCTCTCCGAAGGAAACGTCATTGAGGCCAATGGTCGTGTTGCCGGGCGACGGGTTGTACTCTGGCTGGCAGATACTCCCATCCGCGGCGAGGATGGGCGTGTTGCCATTGACCGGTTCGAGACAGGGAAATTAGTGTTGCAGGATGATCCGGTCGCCTCTGCTGAAGTGCTCGGTCGTGCACCTTTTCCGATCTGGCGGGTTTCCGGGCAGGGACAGCTGCTTTGGGTCAATGACTCATATGCCAAAGCTGTAGGGGTCGAAACAGTCACCGATGTGCTTGAACAACAAATTTACCTGGATGAGCAATCCGCGCGAGACATGCGAGACGTTTTAATCTCGAAAAACAGGCAGGAAACCGTTCGTAATTTAATTCTGAACGGTGAGCTTACGGCAACACGCATCTTACAGTTTGCCATTTCCGGCGGCGTTGTCGGTATGGCGCTTGATGCCTCGGAATTGGAAAACCTGCGCCAGGCCCTCAACCATCACATTCGTGCGCATAACGAGATTCTGAACAATATGGATGAGGCTGTCGTGACTTTCGGTAGGGGTCAAACCATGCGTTTTCATAACCGGGCCTTTGCCAGTCTTTTCCATTTGGAAGAATCCTGGTTCAAAGGCCAACCGACTCACGGTGAGTGGCTCGACCATTTGCGTGAAACCGGGCGATTGCCGCCCGTCAGTGATTATCGCGACTGGCGGCAGGCAGAGCTCGACCTGTATACCAGCTGGCCTGATGAGGTGCCGCCGGAGATCTGGACATTGCCGGATGGCGCCACGCTGCGACTCGTCCGGATGCGTGACCCGAATGGGGGTATATCGCTTCTGCTAAGCGACATCACCAACACAGTTACACTGCAAAGCCAATTCAACACACTTATCAAGGTTCATACAGCTACCCTTGATAAACTTACCGAAGGAATTGCTGTTTTCGGGGCGGACGGGCACTTGAAAATTTACAACTCGGCCTTCGCTTCGATTTGGGAAATTCCCGAAGACAGCCTGAGCGACAACCCGTCTTTTTCTGATCTGTCCCGACGCTGCCTCCCACTGTATCATGACCGCCACTTTTGGAATGAAATCAAGGCGCGAATCACGGATCCAAATCCGGATGTACGCCGTCAGGTTAATGGCGAAATCAAACGATCTGACGACAGCATATTGACGTGGCTCTCACGCCCTTTGCCGGATGGTGCCACACTGGTTGCCTGGAACGATGTGACATCTGCGCGCAAGGCTGAAGAAGCGCTGATCGAACGGGCCGAGGCCGTGGAGACCGCTGATCGTCTAAAATCCGAATTTGTAAACCATGTCAGCTATCAGCTTCGTACGCCTCTCACGACTATTTCCGGCTATGCGGACTTTCTGCAAACCAACGGGGCAGGCGCGCTCAATGATAAACAGGCGGAGTATATTTTCGCAATCCGGACCGCATCCGAGGATCTGAGGAAAACCATCGAAGATATTCTTGATATTGCCGCCATTGAAGCCAACGTGTTTGACTTGGAGCTCGGCGATGTCAATGTGTTTGATCTGCTGAGTCAGGCTCTGGGTTACGTCGCCACCAAGGCTGAGGATACTGGGAAACAAATCGGATTGGACTGCCCTGAGGATATCGGCATAATTCGGGCCGACGCACGGCGCCTGAAACAGGTGGTTTACAACCTGTTATCAAATGCGTTACGTTTCACCGGGCTAGGCGGAGAGATTGATCTGGGTGCGCGCCCCTCAGGCGGGTGCGGTGTCATGATCTGGGTAAAGGATAACGGCATCGGTATCCCGTCAGAGCGCCAGCCGCAGGTGTTTGAGAGTTTTCATTCCAGCCGCGGCGGGGTCGGCCTTGGCCTTGCTCTTGTTCAGCGCGTTGTTGAACGTCATGGTGGCTGGGTCGAACTGGAATCCGAGGAGGGGCAGGGGACTCATGTGACCGTTTATTTGCCCCGCGAAGCCCCGGCTGATCATGCCTTGCCGGAGTTGAGGTTCAGGTAGTTTCGCGGTTACTGGCTTTCCGGTGTGGTCACGATTATGCCATCCAGATCATCCGACATCAGTATCTGGCAGGACAGCCGCGAATTACCCTGAACCATCTCGGCGAAATCCAGCATGCTTTCTTCCATGTCGTCCTTGTCTTTCAGACTGGACGTCCAAGCCTCGTCTACATAGACGTGACAGGTCGCACAGGCACAGGCTCCGCCGCAATCAGCATCGATACCGGGGATCATGTTCTGCACAGCCGCTTCCATTATGGAGGCACCATTTTTAGCTTCGACGTTGCGGGACGTGCCTGTATGATCAATGAAGGTGATTTTTGGCATGGAAGCTCCTGTCAAATGCAAAGGGGCTATGTAAGCCGTTGCAATCATTTTGCAAGTTTCTATCACTGCGGGGATGATAATCAAAAAGCTGCATAATCCCGAAGCGATGCGGCGGTTGGGAGCCGGGCTTGCCGGGTATTTGCGAGCCGGTGACGTACTTGCCCTCACGGGAGGGTTGGGTACCGGAAAAACAACACTTTCAAGGGGCTTGATACAAGCGTTGTGTGATGTAGAGCCGGTGCCGTCGCCGACTTACACGTTGGTCCAAACCTATCGTGCGGCGGAGTTTGAGATTTGGCACTGCGACCTGTACCGGCTGGAAGAACCTGAAGACATTTATGAACTCGGCGTGTTGGACGCCATGGAGGAAAAAGTTGTATTGATAGAGTGGCCGGAAAGAATGAGCGGGTTTCTGCCCGATGAGCGTCTGCGGGTTCATATTGATTTTGAAGGCGAAGGTCGCATCATCAAATTTTCCGGAAGTCCAGCCTTGATAGACAAGTTGCAAAGTGTCTGACCGCGAGGAGCTTTTGGGTGTATTTCTCAAGCGTACCGGATGGGGACGTGCGGTTTTGCGTTCAGTGTCGGTCGATGCCTCGTCACGGCGTTATATCCGGCTGGACATGGGCAAACATAAAGCCATCCTGATGGACGCACCGACAAGGGGAGAAACAGACGGTGCCGACCGGGATGCCAAAGTGGATGACAGGCGGAGTTCAGGCTATAGTGCCATGGCTAGATTGGCCGGGCCGAATATCAAGGCTTTTGTCTGCATCGCACACCAGCTGTTTATCCGCGGATTTTCAGTGCCGGACATTTATGACGTCGACTTTCAAAACGGGTTTGTTTTACTTGAGGATTACGGCATAAACCTGTTCGCGCGCGCGATCGAACTGGATGCGAAAACGGAAAAACTGCTTTATGAGGCCGCGGTTGACACATTGGCGGCGATTTACCGGAGTAGTTTTTTTCCCGATTTTTCACATCAAAAGACCGTCTGGCGTGTGATGGATTATGACGAAACGGCGCTGCTGGCCGAGATGGATTTGTGTCTGGATTGGTATGCGCCGGATGTGGAGCGGAATATTTCTGCCGCAGCGCGCGACATATTTTCCGACCTTTGGCGTGGAGCCTTCCAACATTTGTCAGCCCATGCACCGGGGCTGTGCTTACGGGATTTTCACGCCGAAAATTTGTTCTGGTTACCTGAGCGGCAGGCTACATCCCGTGTCGGACTGATAGATTTTCAGGACGCACTGTTTGTGCATCCGGCCTATGATTTGACGTCCCTGCTGGAAGACATTCGCCGCGATGTAGATATCGCCGAATTCGAGCCGCTTAAACAACGTTTTTGTGAAAAGGCCGGGCTGGCCTATGACGAGAATTTCCGGACGGCCTATGCGGTGTTAAGCACTCAACGGGCGACAAAGCTTCTCGGTTTCACGGTACGCGCCGACAGGGCATTTGGCAAACCGCAATACAGGGCCTTGCTCCCGCGGGCAAAAAGGCACCTGCAAAGGCATTTGAGTCATCCGGTGCTGCGGGATATACAATCCTGGTATGCTCTTCATATTCCGGAGGTGCTGCGGTGATCAAAACGGCTATGGTCATGGCGGCGGGACATGGGACACGCCTGCGTCCGTTGACCAGTCATATGTCTAAAGCGATGGTCGAGGTTGGCGGTAAACCGCTCATCGATCACATGCTCGACAGGCTGCTTGATGCCGGGGTGGAACGAACGGTTGTTAATCTTCACGCCCATGCTGATCGTCTTGAAGCGCATCTGAAAACGCGAACGTCCGGGCCGGAAATCATCATATCCGATGAGCGGGATGCACTCCTTGGGACCGGCGGTGGAGTCGTCAAGGCTTTGCCGTTATTGGGCGATGATGCGGTTTTGATATGCAACGTTGATGCGCTGTGGCTGGAATTTGAACCGGCAATCAAATCGCTTGTGGAAAAATTGAATGATGGAATGAGTGATCTGTTATTGCTGGCACCCTTGGAGCACACGCTGGGCTATGCCGGGGCGGGAGATTTTGACATGAACGCAGATGGTCGACTGCACAGACGCCGGGGTGATCATGCATCCTATGTCTACTGCGGTGTCCAGATTGCCAGGCCTGAACGGTTTAAAACCTATCCTGCCGCATCGTTTTCCCGTGGTAAAATCTGGGATGTATCTTTGCGGGACGGCTTGATCTACGGCCACGTGTTAAAGGGTTTCTGGATGCATGTGGGCGATCCGGGCGCCCGTGACGGGGCCGAATATATGCTGAGGCACCATGGCGAGCATAAATATCTTTAACATCCCGGCAAGCGTGCCGTTCCTGCCGACCTTGGCCGAGGGGCTGAAAGCCACCTATGGCGAGCATCTGAAGGATGCGCTGGTATTTTTGCCTACACGACGCGCAGCCAGACAACTCGGTGATTTACTGGCCGATGAAGGCAGAGTAAGGTTTCTTCCGCGTCTGCGAACTCTGGCCGATCTTGACCCGGACGAACCGCCATTTGAACCCGGTTTTCTGGCCGATCTTGTCAGTCCGGCCATGCCCGCGATGCAGCGGCGCTTCCAGTTATCGCAACTGGTGAAGCGCTACTACGAAAATTCTACCGGAGAAACATTGAATCCGGCCGGGGCTTTGTCATTGACTGACCCCTTGCTTGCAATCCTGGACGATGCGGCGCTGGAACAGGTTGATCAGGCTGATCTCTCCATACTCGCCGGGATTGAGAAGTTTGTTGCCGGGAATTTCCAGAATGCAGCAGAGTTTTATCGCATTCTGCAGGATTTCTGGCCCGGTTATGTGTCCGGGGAAAACCTGATGGAGCCGATGGCGCGGCGTGTCGCATTGTTGGATGCGCTGACAGATTTGTGGCTGGACAGGCCGCCGGACTATCCGGTGATTATTGCAGGATCGACAGGTACGCTCAAAGCCACGGCTCGTCTCATGCGATGCGTAGCGCATCAAAAAAAGGGTCTTGTACTGTTGCCTGCTTTGGATCGTCACTTGAAGGCAAGTGTGTGGGAGACCATCGAAGATGATCATCCGCAAAACTCGCTGAAATGCCTCTTGCAAACCATGGAACTGTCCAACATGGATGTGCAGAACTGGATGCCTCATGTGCCGGTCATATCGCCTGCCCGGCGTCGCGTTATTTCGGAAAGCCTTGTGCCTGTTTCAGCCACAGGCGACTGGATCGAACGCATTGATATTTTGCGTGAAAATTACCAACAGGACGGGCGCGGTGGCGATATCTTTGATGACGCGACACGAGGCCTGTCTCTCATTGAGACTCGCACGGAGGATGAAGAAGCTTTGACTGTCGCGCTCATTTTGCGCGAAACCCTGGAAACCGATGTTCAGACGGCCGCCTTCGTTACCCCTGATCCGGCATTGGCGCGACGCGTGAGAACACGACTCGCCCGTTGGGGCGTTACAGTCGAATATTCGCAAGGCGAGCCGCTGGAAGAAACCCGCATCGGCGGATTTTTAACAGGCATTCTGAAACTCGCACAAAGGCCGCATTCGCCTGTCGATCTCGCCTATTTGCTGGCTCATCCGCTGACTGCTCTGAGGCGGGAACCGGGTGACATCAGAGCCGAGTGGCGTGCTTTGGAAAAAAAGAAATTCAGGGAACAGCGTCCGGCACCCGGATTGCTTAAGGAAAACAGCCTGCTCGTCCAGGTCCATCATATTCTGACCCATCTAGATGTTGATAAGGACGTCTCCCCCACGCTTTGGGCAAGAGCCTTGGCCAAGGTCGCAGAAAGCTTTGCCGTGACCCGCGATGAAAGCGGAGCCGTGCGATTATGGACGGGCGAGGACGGTCTGCAGACTGCCGGTCTTATGGAAAACATCATTGCCCATGGCGACATTCTGGGGCCGGTCAGCCTGGCCGGGTTTTCCGATCTTTTTTCCTGCCTGATGCGCGGAAGTGTCGTGCGTCCCCGTGCCAATATCCATCCGCGACTACAAATTCTGGGTCCGCTGGAAGCCCGTATGGTTGTCGCTGACCGGATTGTACTGGGGGGGCTCAACGAAGGGACCTGGCCATCAAGCCCGCCGCATATGCCGTTTCTTTCACGCGGAATGCGCAGGGCTATTGGCCTGTCACTGCCGGAGCGGCGCTATGGTCTGGCGGCACACGATTTTTCATCTCTGGCCTGTTATCCTGACGTCATCATGACCCGGTCGGAACGCTCCAGCGAGGGACCACGGGTTGCTTCGCGATGGATATGGCGACTGAAAACATTGCTGAGAGGGGCCTTGGGTGAAAGGGTTGCCAAAGCAAGATTGGCTCCGCCGAAACCCTATCTGGCCTGGGCGCGAGCGATGGATGCTGTGGCATCACATGACGTGAAACCCGCAGAACCGCCAAACCCTTCACCGCCTGTGGACAAGCGCTGGCCGCAGGGGCGACAGATTTCGGTGACGCAAGTCAGGACTTGGATACGTGACCCGTATTCCATTTATGCCCGCTATATTCTGGGGTTGAAGAAACTGGGTGCTTTGTATGAGCCTGTCGGCCCTCGCGAATATGGCACGGCCATTCACGATGCCCTGAAGATCTTCTTTGAAACACACAAAACAGACATGCCGAAGACCGCTTCCCGGCAATTGCAGGACCTGATGGCGGACATGTTACGTGAAAACGGGTTTGAGGATCATGACTTTGCCCCCGAGAATATCCGCCTTGAATGTATTGCACACGATTTGGTCGCCCTGTTCAAATCCCGTCGGGAGTCAGGATGGATATTTGCTCTGGCTGAGGCGAAGGGCCAACTCGACATACCCGATGTCAGATTCACTCTGATTGGCAAGCCGGATCTGATCGAAGTCAGAGACGGAAATTATGCGGCGATTGACTATAAGACAGGCGCGCCTCCCACTGTAAATGAAGTGAAGGCAGGCTTTGATCTGCAAATGCCTTTGCTTGCCTGGATGCTTGGGCAGGGTGCATTTAAAGAGTCCGATGCCTTGGACACCGGGCAGCTTCTCTATATCCGCGTGAAAGGTGGCAGGGAAGGGGTTAGTCAGCGTTATCTTACGAAGCCCGATGCCAGAAATGGCCTGGATGCCCTGCAATATGTGTCCGGGGCGCAGAAAATAATCAAAAACCTGATCTCTGAATTCGACAGTTCGGAGACAACCTACCCGTCACAGCCCCGCGCCAAATATGTTAATGATTACGGCGATTACGATGACCTCGCCCGGCGCAGGGAGTGGCAGCAGCTCCGTGATGATGATGGGTCGGTGTCATGACCGGAACAGTTTTTGATGATCCCAATGTCTATCAGCGCATGGCCGCTGACCCGATACGTTCTGTTTTTGTTTCAGCCAATGCCGGGTCAGGCAAGACCAAAGTCCTCGTCGACCGGGTCTCACGGCTGTTGTTACGAGGACCTGAACCTGTCGCGCCGGATAAAATCCTCTGCCTGACTTATACGAAGGCAGCCGCAACAGAAATGCAGTCCCGCCTATTCGAAAAACTTGGCGAATGGTCGGTCATGGTGCCTGACCGGCTGAATGCCTCGCTTGATGATCTCATGGGGGAAACACAGGTGCGATCAGATAGAGAGCTGTCCAAAGCGCGCGAACTTTTTGCCAGGGCTTTGGAAACTCCAGGTGGGCTGAAAGTGCAGACCATCCATGCCTTTTGCGAGCGGGTACTGGACCGCTTTCCGATAGAAGCCGGGATTATACCCGGTTTTGAACCGATGGATGAAGCGCAACAGCAGGTTGTAATAGATCAGGTCAAGAAACACCTGCTAACAGAGGCATGGGGAACCCCCGATGGCGATTTGGGTCAGGCTATTTCCCGCCTTGCGGCGGAAACAGCGAACCAGACATTTGATAATTTCCTGTCTTGGGCGGCGCATAATTCCAAGGCCATTGAAGACTGGCAAATGCAGGGCGGCACGCAAACGCTCGCCGGGCACTTAAATCTGAGCCCGGATGACACGCGGGAAACCGTTCTGCAGCGCTTCTGGGCCGACACTGATTTACCGCATGTCAGGGAGGTCACTTGTCACTTGTCACAAAGTGAAAATACCAATGATCGGGCCAAGGCGGAAAAGCTTCTGGGTGTTCTGGAAAACCCGACAGTAGATGATTTCGATGCCTATGCCGATGTCTTTCTGACACAGAAAGGTCAGAAACGGGCAGGAGTTGTCACAAGCAGGGCCCCGCGAGCGGCACGGGATTTTTTCGGCCTTCGCGGCGCGCCGGAACCCCCGGAGATGTCTCGGGTTTTCGTCACCGCACAGGCGGTAATGGCCGTCAAGTGTCTTGAATTGACGCGAGCCGCGTTTGAACTGGCCCGGACTTTCTCCAGAGAATTCATCCGGGTCAAGAGACGTGCCCGCAAACTTGATTTCGATGATCTGATCAATCTCGTCAGACAACTCCTCGAAAATCATGCCGTTGCCGATTGGGTGCGCTACAAACTCGACGGCGGCATTGATCACATCCTGATCGACGAGGCGCAGGATACATCCCGGGCGCAATGGGATATTATCAATGCCCTACAGGAAGGATTTCCGCAGACCGATCCGAAATCCCTTCAACCGCCGGAAAAAACGGTCTTCGCTGTTGGAGATGAGAAACAGTCGATCTATTCATTTCAAGGGGCGCAGCCCGAAGTTTTCCTTGGCAGGATCAGGCAGGATAAAGTTGAACAGAACTCCGTGCGTATGGGCACTTCATTCCGGTCAAGTCCGGATATTCTCGCATTTGTCGACCACACATTTAATGCCGATCTGCCGACACAGATGTTTGATCTGAATGCGCTGGGAATCGGCTCGCTGCATGTCCAGCATTCTGCCTTCTGGCGGGACCGGGGTCGCGTTGATCTCTGGCCCTTATCGCCAAGGCCGGATGTACCGGATGACGAAGTGCCCTGGCAGTTTCCGGTCAATGCGCCGGAGAGGGCAAGTGCAAGAGAGAAACTGGCCGTGGCAATCGCCAGGCAAATCAGGACATGGCTGGACAGAGGTGAACCCGTCTTTGATCGCCTTCTGAAAAACGAGAAAGGTGAAAAAGGCATGATACGCGCCCTGCAGGCCAAAGATATCCTTGTCCTTGTGCGTCGCCGCAATGATTTTTTCGACTCCGTCATCCGGCACCTCAAACGATGCGGTGTTCCCGTGGCCGGTGCTGATCGGCTGGTTCTGCGTGAATCCATTGTCGTCAAAGACCTGTTGGCTTTGACTCGCTTCGTCCTTTTGCCATCAGATGACTTGTCGTTAGCTGAAGTGTTGCGCTCACCGTTGATAAATCTCTCTGAAGTGCGATTGTTCGACTTGGCCCATGATAGGGGCAAAGTGACATTATGGGCTGCTTTGTGCAAAAAGACAGATGATGATTTCAGAGCCGTTACCGCCTGCCTGAAAACCATTCAAACCCTGTCCAGCCGTTATGCACCCCACGAATTTTATGCCCGTGTGCTCGACATGGACGGAACATTCGATACCTCAATCCGGAAGCAGATATTCTCTCGCCTGGGGCAAGAGTCTGAAGACGCCATGAATGCCTTCCTTGCCCGTGCGCTCGACCATCAGCGCAGGGGTGCGCCGTCCCTGCATCATTTCCTGCATGATTTCTCGAATGATGACCAGAATATTAAACGCGAGATGGAGGCGAGTCATAATGAGGTTCGCGTCATGACGGTTCATGGGGCGAAAGGCCTGGAAGCTCCTGTTGTCATTCTGCCGGATACAACGCAGACCCCGGATAGCGGACGGGGGCGTTTGCTCTATCCTTTTGACGAGGGTTTTGTTTATTTGCCCGGCTCGGCGCAGACGCCGGAATCGCTGTCGCGTTGCCGTGAGGCGGTGAAGGCGGCGGGATACCGCGAATATTTACGGTTATTGTATGTGGCCATGACCCGGGCCGAGTCACGTCTGGTCATTTGCGGCCACGAAAATGGCAATGCCGGGGCATCCGGATATCGGGATGGCTGTTGGTATGATCTGCTGAGTCGAACCTTCAACGGACTGCAAACCCGCGAGATGGAAACACCATTTGGAAAAGGACTGTGTTTCGGGACCGCGGCAGGCAGCGTTGAAGTTGCAAGTGAAAACACCGAGGCCGCATCCATCACGCTGCCGGGCTGGATAAATCGGCCTGCACCGAAGGAAGTCGCGGGCCTGAAAACCGCAACACCATCACAACTTCTTGCCACGGATGGCAATAACAAGGCTCTTGTCCGATCCCCAATCTCGCAAAGCCCGGACCGGTTTTTACGCGGGAATATTATTCACAGGCTTCTCGAAATTTTACCGGATATGGACATTGAACATCGTGCTTCGGTGGCGCAGGACCATGTCAAAAAGTATTCGGTGCTTTCCGATGTGCAGGCGGTACGGATTATCGAAGAAGTTTTCGCTGTCCTGGACCATCCCGATCATGCCCTCATTTTCGCGCCGGGATCCAAAGCCGAGATCAATTTGGCGGGAACAGCTTCAAATCTTCCTGATCATCTACACCTCAACGCCCAGATAGACCGCTTGGCGGTGATCAATGATCAGGTTCACATCATCGACTACAAATCCGATCGCCTGCCTCCCACAAAGCAGGACGATGTGCCCGACACATACTGGGGGCAGATGGTGGCCTACCGCGAAATGGTGCGGGACATCTATCCGGATCATACAATCCACTGCGGCCTGCTTTGGACGGACGGACCGCATTTGATGTGGCTTGATCACGATCGCTTGAATACCGTCTTGACGCGGATTGCTGCGTTACCTACGTCTTGGGGCGCATAAGTAAGGAGATTCCCATGGCGACAGTCAAGGTCACCGATAACAGCTTTCAGGCTGACGTGATCGAAAGTTCAATCCCCGTCCTCGTCGACTTCTGGGCAGAATGGTGCGGTCCGTGCAAACAGCTCGCCCGTGTGCTTGAAGCCGTCTCCGAGGAGTTCGTCGGCCAGGTCAAGATTGCCAAGGTCAATGTCACCAACGATCCGGAAACCCCGGGCAAGTTCCACGTCCGCGGCGTACCGACCATGATGATATTCAAGGAGGGTGAGGTTGTCGCTACCAGGGTCGGCGCGATGACCCAAGCCAAAATCGCTGAATGGATATCCGAACACACGGGCGATGCAGCGGCTGCCGCCTAAGTAAGTCTGACTTTACATCATCCAGGTCTCACGCCATAAAGAGGCATGGCGCCAGGTAATTCACGCTTTCACAGATTACGTGGCTGGCACATTCCGGTGCTCCTGGCTGTTACTCTTGCCTATTCTTACTGGTACACCGCCCTCGGTCCTTACGCCAAACTCTCGACGTTGGGACCGGGATTGCCCCTTGAAGGACGCGGCTTTTACACGGGTGCCCAAGCTGTTGAGGCTCTGTCACAACTGGAAGAGAGCGACCGTCGCACCAAGTATGTTGCCCTCATTCTCGACGTGCCCTTCATGATCCTGATGGCGCTTTTGTGCAAAGCTCTCATCGCCTTTGGCATCCGCCACATGAACCTGGTGCGGCCGATCTGGAATTTTCTGTTTATTCTTCCTGCAACTTGTCTGCTAGCCGACTTTACAGAGGATAGCCTGATAGCGCTCACCCTGGCCACAAAGTCGGAGCTCACAGGTACATTAGCCGGTCTTGCGACTGCGCTTAAATTCACAGCCTACACACCGACCATTATCGTGAGCCTCCTGATGACTGTTGCAGGATTATGTGTGTGGACTATCAGGAAGCTCCATTCTGATCATAAGTCACCGCCATGAATACATCTTCAAGATCGGGTTCCTCGGTCCGGAGGTCGGCAATGGAGAGTCCGGCTGCCTTGACGATATTAAGCATACCGGAAATGGAGTCTTTGCCAGTGCGGTAGTTGATGCGCAGGTGTCCGTTTTCCGAGATGGTCGCGTCAAGCTCCGTCAAACCTTCCGGCATAACGTCCAGGTTTTCGGTTGGCGTGATGACAAGTGTGCGTTGATCTAGGCGGGATAACAGTGTGTTCTTCTTCTCGTTAGCGGCGATTTCGCCGTTATGGATGATGGCGATGCGGTCGCATAATGCCTCGGCTTCTTCAAGATAATGGGTTGTAAGGATGACGGTTGTGCCTTGCCAGTGAAGCTCCTGAACATAATCCCAAAGTTGACGCCGCAGATCAATGTCCACACCTGCTGTCGGCTCATCAAGGATTAGCACGGGCGGATTATGAACAAGTGCTTTGCCTATGAGTAACCTGCGCTTCATTCCGCCTGAGAGCTGCCGGACATAGGCGTCACGTTTGTCGGACAGGCCCAACACGGCCAAAATTTCTTCGCTCCGGCGCTCGGACTTGGGCACACCGTAATATCCGGCTTGATTCTCAAGTGCCTGCAGCGGGGTGAAAAAGACATCCATGGCAATTTCCTGTGGCACGACACCGATGGAAGCCCGTGCCTGTCGTGTGTGGGTGTCGATATCAAAACCGCAAATTTTCGCCGTGCCTTCCGACTTTATGACCAGCCCGGCGAGGATGTTGATAAGTGTCGACTTCCCCGCTCCATTCGGGCCAAGCAAGCCAAAAATTGACCCACGCGGCACAATCAGATCAATACCCTTCAGCGCAATTTTGGCCGGGCTTTTACGACTCCTGCGATAGGTCTTGGTCAGGTCGGAAACCTCAATGGCGGGGGTTGGGTTCATTTGGGTGAAGCTCTCAATTGGAATTGACCGTCGGGGGCGGGGCAATTATCTCAAATCCCGGTGAGACGAATAAAACGCCACACACTAAAAGCGTCATAGATGAAGAGTGATAAATGTCAAATATTACGTCCGGCACGGAAGTCGCCATCATCGTAACGAAACACCGCGTGGCCTGTGATGGGGGTGGGGGGGTGCTGGGTCATCCGAAGGTGTGGCTGGATATGGGGCAGGATACCAAAGTCCGATGCAAATACTGCAATCAGTTATTTCGTCTTGATCAGGCAGGGGTTGACCGCCGCTAACCGTTCTCTTTAAGCACCTCTCCCGCCAGAAATAGCGAGCCGCATATGAGTATGCGGGGAGGTGTGTCCCGTTTTTCATAGGCATTGACAATCAGGGTGATAGCCTCCCTGACAGTATTGGCCATCACGCTTTGCAGGCCCCTGTTTTTGGCCAGTTCCGCCAGTACTTTCGGCGCGGCGGACATTTGGTTCGGAATGGATACGCCGACCAAGCATTGCGCCAATCCCGCGAAAGAATCAAGAAACCCGCCAATATCTTTATTGGCCAACATACCGGTCACGAGGATAAGCGGACGACTTTGGCGGGTTTTCATGTCAGCCATGGCAGCAGATACAGCGATTGCGGCATGCGGGTTGTGGCCGCCGTCAAGCCAGAGCTCCCCATCAACTTTTGAAACTATGTCCACGAGCCGACCTGTAGTAAGCCTCTGCAGGCGCGCTGGCCAATTCACGGTTTCCAGTCCTGCGGCGATGATGTCACGGGAAATTTGCAGATGCTTGGCCAATGCCACAGCGAGCCCGGCATTCATGATTTGGTGACAACCGGACAGGCGGGGCAGAGGCAGATCCATCACTTCCGTGTCGTCTTCAAACACCATCCGCCCATTTTGTGTATAAGCCTGATGATCCTGCCCCCAGTAGCGGATGGGTGACTTCGTCCTGGCAGCTTCGTCATCCAGTACCGTACTGACGAGATCGGATTGTGGGCCGACAAATACCGGTACTTTCCATTTCATGATACCGGCTTTTTCCCGCGCTATCCCGGCAAGATCACGGCCGAGAAATTCAGCGTGATCATAACCAATAGGAGTAATTGCGCAGACGCTGGGATGATCAATAACATTGGTCGCATCATGGCGCCCGCCAAGACCGACTTCGATAATGCAAATGTCCGCTTGCGCCTCCGAGAACGCCAGAAAGGCAGCTGTTGTTGTGGCCTCGAAAAACGACAGGGGTGAGCCGCCACTGGAAACGCGCACCCGTTCCAGGACGTCGATGAGTACTTTGTCATCAATCTGTTCAGACGCGACGACAATGCGTTCATTGAACCGCACCAGATGCGGGGAAGTATAGGCATGCGCCTTCAAGCCCTGTGCCTCCGCAATAGCCCGTAGAAACGCGACGGTCGAACCTTTGCCGTTGGTTCCGGCTACATGGACGACGGGGGGAAGTTTCAGATGCGGGTTGTCGAGTGTTCTCAAGGCACATTCGATCCGCTCCAATCCCAGATCAATTTTTCTGGGATGAAATCGCGTTAACTCATTCAGTGCCTTCTCCAGTGCAGAGTCTGAATCAGACATTGACCTGTTCGGCCTCGTGCGGGAATTTGGCATCCTGCCCGGTGAGCACGGACAGAATCCGCGCCAAAGTGGCCCGCATATCCCTGCGGTGAACGACGCGGTCAATCATGCCTTTTTCTTTCAGAAATTCAGCGCGTTGAAACCCCTCGGGCAGTTTCTCACGGATGGTTTCCTCAATTACGCGCGGCCCGGCAAAGCCGATCAAAGCTCCCGGTTCAGCCAGATGAATGTCGCCTAACATGGCATAGCTGGCCGTGACCCCGCCTGTGGTCGGATCGCAAAGTACAACAATGTATGGCAAACGGGCTTCACGCAGTTCCTGCACGGCAATGGTCGTACGCGGCATTTGCATCAGGGACAGCGCACCTTCCTGCATGCGCGCACCGCCCGCGGCGGTAAATGCGACAAGCGGTAATTTACGGTCTGCGGCAACATCGCAGGCCTGAATAAACCCCTCACCACCGGCCATACCAAGGGAGCCGCCCATGAACGAAAAATTCTGCACGAGGATGACGGTTTCAATGCCGTGTATTTTTCCGACAGCGATGGACATGACGTCGTCCTGCCCGGTACTGGCGCAAGCCGTTTTCAATCTGTCGGTGTATTTCTTGTTATCCTTGAACTTTAGTGGATCGTTCGTAACTTCAGGTGTTGGCACCTCCGTATAAGCAGCTTCATCAAAAGTATAATCAAACCGGTCTTTCGGTCCAATACGCAGATGATGTCCGGCGGGCGTGACGTGGAGTAGCCCCGGCAGGTCGCTTGTAAATACCATTTCGCCTGATTTCGGACATTTCAGCCAGAGATCATCCGGGCCGTTTTTTTTGGGGAAAATACTTTTAACGCCGGGCGGCGTAATTTTACTCAGCCAGTTCACGGGGTCTAAACCTTGCTGAAAACGACGGAGCCGTTCGTTCCGCCAAAGCCGAAGGAATTGGACATAAACGCCTTGACACCCGCTTCCCGTGTCTCGGTTACAATGTTGATCGGCGGAATTCCCGGATCAAGTTCAAAGATATTGATACTTGGCGCGATAAATCCATGCTCCATCATCAGTAAGGAATAGATCGCCTCTTGCACGCCTGCCCCGCCGAGGCTGTGGCCTGTCATGGATTTTGTGGCCGAGACCATCGGGCCGGTTTCCCCCCAAATGCTATGAATCGACGCGGATTCGGCCGCATCACCAACGGGTGTCGAGGTCATGTGGGGATTGATGAAGTCAATATCTGAAACTCCATTGTCTGCCGCCTCTTTCATGGCCATTCGCATGGCGCGTTCGCCACCTTCACCACTTGGTGCGACCATATCATAGCCATCAGATGTGGATCCATATCCGACGATTTCGGCGTAAATTTTGGCACCGCGAGCTACAGCCCGCTCATATTCTTCCAGGACAACCATGCCGGCTCCTCCGGCAATGACGAAGCCGTCGCGATTGACGTCAAAGGCGCGCGACGCCGTTTCCGGCACCTCATTATGTTTACTGCTTATCGCGCCCATGGCGTCAAACAAAGACGTCAGCGGCCATTCCAGTTCCTCGCCGCCGCCAGCGAACATCATATCCTGCTTCCCCCACTGAATTTGTTCAGCTGCCGCCCCAATACAGTGCAGCGATGTGGTACAGGCCGAGGTGATGGAATAGTTCACGCCTTTGATTTGATAGTGTGTGGCCAAAGTCGCTGAAATTGTCGAAGACATGGCTTTGGGCACCGCAAATGGCCCGATGCGCTTAGGCGAGCCCTGTGCGCGCAGTATATCCGCTGCGCGGACAATTTCCAGCGCGGACGGCCCGCCTGATCCAGCGATAATGCCGATGCGCGGGTCAGAAACTTCATCAGCGGACAACCCGGCATCCCCCAATGCTTCATCCATGGCCATGGCTGCCCAACCCGCTGCTTCACCCATGAAGCGATATGTGCGCTTGTGCACGTGCTTTTTCGGGTCAGCGGTCGGTCGTCCGGAAACGCAGGAGCGAAAGCCGAGCTCCGCCTGTTTTTTGTCAAAAGTGATCCCGGATCGCCCGACTTTCAGGCTCTCGGTGACTTCAGATTTATTATTCCCGATGCAGGATATAATCCCCATACCCGTTACAACGACCCGGCGCATCATTTCGCCTCCATCTGGTACGGTTGGAACAGGCCTGCACGCAGGCCTCTGGCTCTATAGATCACTTCACCATCGGCTTTGAGTACCGCATCTGCAATACCCAGAACCAACGAGCGGCGGACAACGCGCTTAATGTCAACCTCATATCTTACCAGCTTGATATCCTGTGTCACCTGCCCGGTGAATTTCAACTCGCCAACCCCCAGCGCTCGTCCGTACCCCGGCGAGCCGCTCCAGCCGAGGAAAAATCCAACCAGCTGCCACATGGCGTCCAGACCCAGGCAGCCCGGCATTACCGGGTCCCCCTTGAAATGGCAGTCAAAAAACCAGAGGTCGGGTTTGATATCGAGCTCCGCAATGATATGGCCTTTATTGAACGCGCCGCCCTCCTCGGAAATATGCAAAATCCGGTCAAGCATAAGCATGGGCGGCGAGGGCAGCCTGGCATTACCATCACCGAACAGGCTTTCACTACCGCTCGTGATGAGGTCATCATAGGTGTAGGAATTTTGTATTTTTTTCATATAAGGCCTCTTGTCAACGCTGCACATTAGGGGTGTGGGCGCGGAAAAGCCACCCCCGAATCAGTTGTGAACTTGCCGGGTGCCATATATTTATCATTCACTGATATGTGATGCAGTGTTAGGTGGAAGCTTTTAGTGGGCGGGTGTAAGTGCCGGAACATGAGGATACTGATTGTATGCGTGCTTGTTTTTACGGCCTTGTCCGCCGCCGCTGCGGCAGATGATTCCACGGGCGAGAATATCCCGAAAGCGGACGATATATTACGCGTAGTCGAGTTGTTCACGTCGCAGGGTTGTTCCTCATGTCCGTCGGCAAACGGGCTTGTCAATCGCATGGCCGAAGAACAGGGCACGTTAGCCCTGTCTTACGGCGTCACCTATTGGGACTATCTCGGTTGGAAGGATACATTTGCCGATCCGGAATTCACGGACAGGCAGCGGGCTTACAGCGAATTTTTCGACATGGCCAATCTCTACACGCCGCAAATTGTACTCAACGGAATGAGTCACGGCGCATACTATTCCGACCGCGATGCCCTCTCCATGGTGTTAGCTGCTGACCGACCCGCAATGACACTCAAATTAAGCGGACCGGGCCTGACAGGACATGTTGACAGGCCATCCGGAAAATACGGTGCTATATTGATCGAATACGTTCACGGTCCGCAAAGTGTACCGGTAACAGCCGGTGAAAATCGCGGGCATACCCTGACTTTGTCCAATGTTGTGACTGACGCTGAGGATTTGGGTGTCTGGGACACGTCCATGACGCTGGAGGTTGTCGCCCGGGATCAGGTTACCGTCGGAAAATCCTATGCGTTGCTTTTGCATGAGCGCAACGATGGACGGATTGCTTCTGCGGCCAGATATACACCCTGAATCCCGACACGCTCATCCTTTATTTTTATTGTTGAGCCTGTTGTGGCAGGCGTTATGGTGTCGAAATTTTTGTAAACGAGCCGTGTGTCTATAACTGCAAGAGGATAGTATGAAACTCAATTCCGATATTTCCGCCATTGTTACAGGCGGGGCCTCCGGCCTTGGCGAGGCAACCGCCCGTGTCCTTGCGGATAGAGGCGTCAAAGTCGGCCTGTTTGATATGAACGCCGGGCGCGGCCGGAAAGTGGCTGGCGAGATCGGTGGTGTCTTTGCAAAGGTTGACGTCTCCAGTGCTGATAGTGTCGACGAAGGTCTGGATTTTGTCCGCGCCGCTATCGGGCAGGAACGGATCATGATCAACTGCGCCGGTATTGGCGGAGCCATGAAAACGGTTTCTCGCAAGCGCGATACAGGCGAGATCATGGCCCATGACGTCACCTATTACACGCGCATCATCAATATCAACCTGATCGGTTCCTTCATCTGCGCCTCCAAATCCGCCGCTGGTATGATGACGCTGGGGCCGACCGCGCCGGACGGGGAACGCGGCGTGATCATCAGTACAGCCTCTGTCGCTGCGCAGGACGGCCAAGTCGGACAGGTGGCCTATTCATCTTCCAAAGGCGGTATTCTGGCTATGGCGCTGCCGATGGCGAGGGATCTCGCCAATGAAGGCATTCGTGTAAATACCATCCTGCCGGGTTTTTACGAAACGCCGATTTATGAACAGATGAAACCGGCAGTGAAGGAAAGCCTGAACGCGCATCTCCAATTCCCGAACCGTTTCGGACAACCCGGAGAGTTTGGCGAGCTGGCAGCTTTCATGTGTGAAAATGTCTATATTAACGGCGAATATATCCGCACAGACGCGGGTGCCCGCATGCCCCCGCGTTAAACCGTCAACTATGTCCCGTGTTCAGGGTGAAAACATGTGGATTGCCGCCCGCCGGACGTCAAAAAATCGTGTTCCCTGAACAATGAAGCGTTACTGACCCGGCAAATGCGATGCTTGGGGCTTTATATATCGGAATGCGCGAGGCAAGGTTTTGCAGGGCCCGTACTCCAAAGACGCATCCCGCCAGCGCAGACCGTTCCTGATGACATGAATAATGCCCGAAATCACTTTGCAGTCACCCACACGCCCCACACCACGGGGCAGGGGGAAAAACGGTTCAATCCAGGCAAGTCCCTATTCTGATAACATAAACAGATCACCCATCGCAAAACCTCCTTTGCAACACATGAATCACACATTACGATGCGAGGGAACCCATTAGATTAATAGGTCCTGACCCTAGTTCCGTAGTGTTTCAATCCCCTCTCAATCGGGGCGGGCTGCACAGCTCAGAGAATATGACGGGGTAGAGGCCGAGTATAAAGACGTTTCAATCCCCTCTCAATCGGGGCGGGCTGCACAGCACAGGAGGTCAAAATGGCAAAAATTATCACTTTCGTGTCGTTTCAATCCCCTCTCAATCGGGGCGGGCTGCACAGCAAACCCCAAGCCGAATTTGTCGCTAAACAGAAATCCT
>JACOMS010000034.1 GCA_014324115.1 Hyphomonadaceae bacterium | reverse complement strand
GGTTTTTCTGTATGTATCCACGATGGTTTCGTTGTCTTCGAAAACCTCAGACAAATACATGAGCAATTCTTGTTCTATTTTCTAGAAAGGATCGAAACCTGTTGGCGTCGCCATGGGCAGCCAGGCACGCAGATAAACCTGAATTCTGACATCGTCGCGCAAGAGAAGATCCCCCTTCCTTCGCTTGCCGAACAGCGTGAGATAGTTGGCTGCCTGTCCTCCCTTGACGACCTGATCGAGGCCAGGGAAGGACAGGTCGCCGCCCTGAAACTCTACAAGCGCGGCCTGATGCAAAAGTTGTTCCCGGCCCCGGGCGATACCGCTCCGGTCCTGCGCCGGGCCGAACGGATAACAGAGGCCGCAACATGACCCCTGTTCATTATCACACCGGTGCCTTTCCACCCTCCGATATCGACTGGGAGCGACTGCTACCGTTGATCGGCCGGGCCGGGATTGCCATTGGACGTTACGAAGGCGGGTTGGACGGCATCCCGAACTCTGACGTGCTGATCTCGCCGCTCATCAACCAGGAAGCGGTACTTTCCAGCCGGATTGAGGGAACCCAGGCGACCCTCAGCGAGGTGCTGGAATTCGAGGCCGAAGGTAAACCCAACGACGAAAGCACGCCGAAAAAAGCCGACATTCAGGAGGTGCTCAACTACCGCCTTGCCCTTGACAAAGCCATAGAGTCGATGGAGGAGCTGCCGCTCTCGCAGCGCCTGATCAGGGAGACGCACGAGGTGTTGATGTGCGGCGTTCGCGGCCGTAACAAAGACCCCGGCAACTACCGGCGCATTTCCAACTGGATCGGTCCGGAGGGTTGCCCGCAAGAACAGGCGCGGTTCATACCCTGCGGCGCCGAACACCTCGAAGCGGCAATGGGGGCATGGGAGGCATATATTCACGAGGACGCGCCGGATGCTCTCGTCCAGCTGGCCATCGCCCACGCGGCATTCGAGGCGATCCACCCTTTCCTGGACGGTAACGGTCGAATCGGCCGCCTGATCGTGCCCCTGTTCCTTGTTGAAAAAGGTCTGCTCGCCAAGCCGAATTTTTATATTAGCGAATACTTGGAACGGCACCGCGACGCATACTATGACCGCCTGCTTGCCGTTTCACGGGATGGTGACTGGACCGGCTGGTGCGCGTTTTTCCTTGAGGCCTTGATCTCCCAGGCGGAGATGAACCGGACAAGGGCGCATGAAATTCTGTCGCTTTACGACGAAAAGAAGGGCTGGATTGCCGAACATATACCCTCGCAATACGCTGTGTCGGCCCTTGACTGGATATTCAAAAACCCGATCTTTCGGACGTCCTATTTTGTCGCAACTTCCGGTATTCCGGAGCCGACCGCCAGATTTTGTTGTTCACGGATGATCGACAACCGCAGAGGGCAAAGACATATTTTGATGATCACGGATTAACAGCAAACCGGTTTGTCGTTCATATTTTCCGTTTCATGAACAACAAATGATTTTGTTGTTCACGGATGATCGACAAACGCGAAGGGCAAAGACATATTTTGATGGTCACGGATTAACAGCAAACCGGTTTGTCGTTCATATTTCCCGTTTCATGAACAACAAACAATTTTGTTGTTCACGGATGATCGACAAACGCAGAGGCAAAATGCAATCAGATCACGGAGAGGAGTCCCATGAGAATCCTTCAAATCGGATGCGGTAAAATGGGGGGCGCCTTGCTTTCGCAATGGGTCAGGCTCACCGAATTTCATTTCACTGTCGTCGATCCGGCTGTCAGTGAGATTCCACCCGGGGCACACCATGTCGCCCGGGCGAGTACACTGGAGCCTATGGAATTTGACGCATTGGTGATCGCCATCAAACCGCAATTCATTGACCGGGTTTTACCCGACTATGCGAACAAATTGACCGGAGACGGGTTCGTCCTGTCAATAGCGGCAGGATTCAGTGTGGCCGGATTGAAAACCCATCTGCCGTCCGCGCCTTTCATTCGCGTCATGCCCAATCTGCCCGCCGGCATCGGCAAGGGCATGTCCGCCCTGTACGCTGATGCCCTGGCGACAGACGGACACAAGGACAGCGCTGCAACGCTGATGAAAGCGGTCGGCTCCATAATTTGGGTGAACAGTGAAGATAAAATTGACAGGTTTACCGCAGTGGCCGGCAGCGGCCCCGGCTTCGTTTTCGAATTGGCACGGGTCTATGTTAATGCCGCAACGGAACTCGGTTTTTCATCTGATGACGCGCGCCGACTCGTTCTGACCACGTTTCTGGGGTCCGCGGAAATGGCCCTGAAAAGCGGTCAGAACCTCGAGTCCCTGCGTAATTCCGTGACCAGTAAAAACGGTACCACCGAAGCCGGGTTGAAATCCCTCAATGGAAATGGGGAGCTGACACGCCTTGTTGAAGCCACGCTACGGAATGCGTATAAGCGAGCCGTTGAATTGAGGTAGAGTTACCCGTGACCGGAACATTTGAGGACCATATCGCCGAGCTGGGGCAGCAGGCCCGCGCCGCCACCCGGATTCTGGCAACAGCAACAACGGACCGGAAAAATATGGCGCTCATGGCGGCGGCTCAAGCCTTGCGAGAGAGTTCTGATCCTCTTCTTGAGGCCAATGCCCAGGATGTCGAAGGCGTACGCGGAGTCGAAAATGATGCCTTCGTGGACAGGCTCACATTGACCGAAACCCGCATTGAGGGCATGGCGAAGGCATTGGAAAATATCGCTACCCTGCCCGATCCTGTCGGTCGTATTCTGGCGACCTTTGAACGTCCAAACGGACTCAGGATTGAACGTGTCTCCGTACCTATAGGTGTGATTGGCATGATTTACGAGTCCCGACCCAATGTCGGCGCGGATGCCGGTGCCTTGTGTTTGAAATCGGGAAATGCTGTCATACTGCGCGGCGGCTCGGAAAGTCGCCACTCCACGCGCCTGATTGCGGCATGCCTGCAGGCTGGGCTGCGCGCGGCCGATCTGCCCGAACACGCGATTCAAACTGTGGCAACGGTGGAGCGCGCGGCCGTGTCCGCGCTGATGCAGGCCGTCCATTATATTGACCTCATTATTCCGCGCGGAGGGGTTGGTCTGGTCAGGCTTGTTCGTGATCAGGCCAGGGTGCCGACGCTTTTGCATCTGGACGGAAATTGCCACACCTATGTGCATTCAGACGCGGACATTGAAAAGGCCGTCGCGATCATACGTAACGCCAAATTGCGACGGACCGGAGTTTGTGGAGCTACGGAAAGTCTCGTTGTGGATGCAGGGATCGCCACGGCTGTTCTGCCCAAATTGCTTGATACCATGCCGGATTGCGAATTTCGCGGCGATGAGGCGGCACAAAAAATTGATGAGCGCGTCACGAATGCAAGTCCGGATGACTGGGGTACAGAATATCTCGACAGTATCCTTTCTGTTAAAATCGTTGACGGATTGGACGGGGCTATTGCGTTTGTCCGCATGAATTCTTCAAATCATACGGATGCAATTCTTACGGAAAATGCGCAGGCGGCCCGACATTTCATGCAATCCATCGACAGCGCTATCGTCATGCACAATGCCTCGACCCAATTCGCCGATGGTGGAGAATTCGGTATGGGAGCCGAAATCGGCATTGCAACAGGTAAAATGCACGCCCGTGGACCGGTTGGACTGGAACAGCTTACCAGCTTCAAATACCTGGTTCACGGAAACGGGCAAATAAGGCCTTAGGGTCAGGACCTGTTAATCTAATGGCTTTTTCACGCTACGATATGTGATTCATGCGTTGCAGAGGAGATTTTGCGATGGGTGATGTGTTTATGTTGTCAGAACAGCAGCTTGCCCGGATTGAACCGTTTTTCCCTTTGGCGCGTGGTGTGGCGCGCGTGGATGACTGCAAAGCGATTTCGGGTATTGTTCATGTCATCAGGAACGGTCTGCGCAGGGGGGATGCGTCTTTGGAGTACGGGCCCCCTGCCCCCTGCAAGACCTTGTATAATCGGTTCAAACGCTGGAGCGAGAGGGGGCATTTCGGTAAGATATTGAGCCGCTTAAGTGCCGAAGAGGGCCCGAAAACTTTGATGATTGACAGCACACATATCAAGGTCCACCGCAACGCGTGCAGCCCGTTTGAAAAAGGATATGTTTCCCGCCATGCCGCCCATGGCCGACTTGTGGACGTCGGCCATATCCACTGCAAAAAACCAAGTGGGCAAAAAGCCAAAGGGACGGCCCATACCGACCCATATCAAGTGCGCCAATAGCGCAAGATCAAAAGTCAGGGCTCTTGTCGAACATCCATTCGCCGATCAGAAACACCGCATGGGCGAAGAGGGCAGGGCTCATTGACCTGGCCCGCGCCACAATCAAAATCGCCATGGCCAACATTGCCTGTAATATACGACGCCTGATTTACCACGAAACACAGCGGGTGAGGTGCGCCTGAAAACCGGCTTACCGTTCAACACTATCAAGCCCGGAAAAGATTGAAAACCGTAGCACATGGTGCAGGTACACAAGGCTTAATCCATCGCGCGTTCAACCATTTCGACAGTAAAACACTCAATCTGATCACTTTTGTGGATGTCTTCGTAGTTTTCGAACGCCATACCACATTCCATACCGGCCTGTACTTTTTCGACTTCGTCTTTGAAACGTTTCAGGGTAGAGAGCATGCCTTCATGAATAACGACATTGTCGCGCAGCAAACGCACACCGGACCCGCGTTCGACGCGACCTTCGGTGACACGACACCCCGCAACTTTGCCGACCCTGGAGATATTGAATACTTCGAGAATTTCCGCATAGCCGATGAAGGTTTCGCGGCGCTCCGGTTTTAGCATGCCTGCCAACACACCTTTGACGTCGTCGATCAGATCATAGATGACTGAGTAGTAGCGAATGTCGACGCCCTCCTGTTCAGCGAGATCCCTGGCCTGACGGTTCGGGCGCACATTAAAGGCCAAAATCGTCGCTTCCGACGTCTTGGCCAACAGCACATCCGATTCGCTGATGGCACCAACCGCGCCGTGGATGATATTGACTTTCACTTCGTCATTGCCTGCCCCCCCGACAGAGGAACGGATGGCCTCAACAGAACCCTGAACGTCGGCTTTGACGATGAGCGGCAATTCGCCGACCTTACTATCTGCCAATTTTGCCATCATTTGTTCCGTGGATGCCAGGGCACTCGGCTTGGCTATTGACGCCTCCTTGGCTTTTTGCCGACGATATGCTGTGATTTCACGGGCCCTGGCTTCGTCAGCCACGGCGGCAAACGGCTCGCCCGGTGCCGGAGCGCCGTCAAAGCCCATGACGGCGACAGGGACAGACGGACCCGCAAATTCAAGCTGCCCGCTGCGCTCATCCATCATGGCCTTGACCTTTCCCCAATACTGTCCGGCCACAACGATATCGCCCTGTTTCAGCGTCCCGCGCTTGACCAGAAGTGTTGCGACAGGTCCACGCCCTTTCTCGATCTGCGACTCAATAACAAGTCCGTCAGCCTCACGTTTCGGATCAGCTTTCAGGTTGATGAGTTCCGCCTGCAGGGAAATCGCTTCGGCGAGATCGTCAAGACCGGTCTTTTTCAGAGCCGATACATGTACCGACTGCACGTCACCGGACAGAGATTCGGTGATAATTTCATGCTGTAGAAGCTCGGTTTCCACCTTGTCCGCATCGGCCTCGTAGGTATCTATCTTGTTGATAGCGACAATGATCGGCGTGTCTGCCGCTTTCGCGTGGGCGATAGACTCGATCGTTTGCGGTCTCACACCGTCATCGGCAGCCACGACCAGTATAACTATGTCCACAGCCTGCGCACCGCGTGTCCGCATGGCCGAGAAAGCCGCGTGACCCGGTGTGTCCAAAACCGTAATCCTCTTGCCCGTCTTCAGTTCCAGCTGATACGCGCCTATATGCTGGGTGATACCCCCCGCTTCGCCCGACGCTACATCGGCTGAGCGCAGCGCATCAAGCAGAGAGGTTTTGCCGTGGTCAACATGGCCCATAACGGCAATCACAGGTGCACGGGGCTTCTGTTTGCCTGCATCCTCCTCCAGATCGTCCTTGATGAAGTTTTCCTCGACATCGGCGGCAGCGACACGTTTCACGTTATGACCAAAATCTTCGGCAACCAGTTGTGCCGTATCCGCGTCCAACACGTCGTTCAATGTTGCCATTGTCCCCTGTTTCATCAGGTATTTGACAACATCCGCGCCACGTTCCGCCATACGATTGGCCAAATCAGCCACGGTAATGGCCTCGGGTATCGTCACATCACGAGCGACTTTGAGACGATCACCGCCCTGCTGCTGACGCTGCTTCTCCTTCTCACGGGCGCGGCGCATGGAGGCGAGAGAGCGCTGACGCTCATTATCGCCAGCCAGTGCGCTGACAATTGTCAGCTTACCCTTGCGACGGCGTGATTCACCTTTGAGGGCCCGGGACGATTTTCCACCGCCTCCAGAGCGTTGTTTCTTGATCCGCCCCCCGGCTTTTTCGAGCATGGAGAGATCATCTTTTGCGTCATCGTCTTCGGCGAGAATTTTCTGGGCCACGGTCGGGGCCCGGCGGGCAGCTTCGGCGTCTTCCTGCTTGCGTCGCTCTCTTTCCTCAGCTTTTTTCCTTTCCTCCAAGGCACGCAGTCCCTCTTTCTTTTGGTCCAGGGCACGCTGTTCTTCTTCCATGCGGCGCTGACGTTCGACCTCTTCAGCCTTTTTGACCGCCTCACGTTCACTTTGTCTGGCGGCGGCTTCATCCAGTGCCTTTTGTCGCTTGATATATTCGGATCTGGACAGACCGAGCTTTTTGGCAGCTTCCGCAACCTCATCCCTCTCGACTTCGGGTTTTGTTGTCTGTGCGCCCGGCTGACCGGGAACTACAATGGCGCGGCGCTTCTTTTTCTCGACAACCACGGATCTCGACCGCCCGCCTGAGAAACTCTGACGCACCACACCCGCATTTGATGATTTAAGGGTGAGAGGTTTTCGCTTTTTACTGTCCGCGTCGTTCATTCAATCTCGCTAGCACCGGGCTTTACGTCCGGCCAATACATATTCCCGCATGCGAAGTCGCGCAACCTGACCACTCTCACTGCATGTTCAGTCATGAACCCGCGCCTGTTGCGGACTTCAATTCTGTCTCATAATGCCGATCCGGCCAGTATGCAGGAACCATATCCCGAAACCCAGCCAGACGAAGGGCAGCCTGTGTCAGACTTCGGGAAATAGACCCTGGAGCCGTCGCTGCATGCACAACACGGCCAAATCCCAGAACTCTACCGAGGTCATGGGCGGAAAAACAACCGATAACAGGGGTTTCGGGCTTTTCCAGTTCATGACTGATGGCTTTGGTTAAAACCCGTATTTTCCCCCGACCATCCGGGGACCCGTCCGAGGCCTCAATTCGCAAAGCCAGATAATCTGAACCTGCGACCGTCTGCACCTGATCATAGCCTGTGAAAATCTGTCCTGATTTCATGGCCATGCCCAACAGCCCCAGGATTCGTTGCAAAAGACCCGCCTCGACCTGATCGTCAAGATCATCAGGCACCTTCACCCGTGTTTTGAAACCGCGACAAAAAGCTTTTTTCTTCATCGCGGTTTTAACAGACATCCGATTTGCCGTGACCCAGACACCACGTCCCGGCAGCTTTTCGAAAATGTCCGGTGTAACAACATTATCCGGTGAATTGACAAAGCGTACCATGAGTGATGGGTTTCCTGTCTGACCCGTGGCTACACACCGCCGCTCACGAGGCTTGCGTCTGCGTGCATCATCCGGCGGGGCCGTGGATATGTCCGTATTCGTCATCAATGTCCAGGCGGGGAAATATCTTCCGCCTCATGGACAACGGGATGGCCGTCTTCGTCGAAGGTGACGGCTTCCCCGGACTCCAGATCTTCCGGCTGGATCCAGCCTGCCTTGACCCGTGCCTGCATGATCAGATTCGCGGCCGCACCACTGGAGAGTTTGAAGCTTTCCAAAATGCCGGTTTCATGGATTTTTTCGCCGTCTTTTGTTTCGGTATAGCCACGTAGATCGTCCGGAACCAGGCCTGCAATGTCTTCGACTGTTCTGATTTGGTTTTCACCAAAAGCTACGGCCATCGGCAGGGTGATACCTTCGATATCAAGAACATCATCTTCGACCCCGGCTTCAGTACGAATCCGATCCTGCTCCTTCGCCTGACGTTCCAGGAATTCACGGGCACGTGTCTGCAATTCTTCGGCTGTTTCCTCGTCAAAACCTTCTATGGATGTGACTTCTTCGAGAGCGACATATCCGACCTCTTCGATAGTTTCGAATCCCTCGGAGACAAGGAGCTGTGCGATCATTTCATCTACATCCAGTGCGTCCATGAACAGCTCCGAGCGTTCGATGAATTCTTTCTGACGACGCTCGGACTCCTGTTCTTCGGTCAGGATATCAATCGCCCAACCGGAGAGTTTTGATGCAAGACGCACATTCTGTCCGCGGCGGCCAATGGCGAGGGAGAGCTGCTCATCCGGCACGACAACTTCAATGCGGTTATCGTCCTCATCAAGAACAACCTTGACTACCTCGGCCGGTTGCAACGCATTGACGATGAAGGTCGCCGCATCTTCCATCCACGGGATAATGTCGATCCGTTCGCCCTGCAGCTCGTTCACAACGGCCTGAACGCGCGAACCGCGCATACCGACACAGGCCCCGACAGGATCAATCAAGCCGTCGCTGGAATAGACAGCGATCTTGGCACGGGATCCCGGGTCACGGGCAACGGACACGATCTGGATGATGCCTTCGTAAACTTCAGGGACCTCCTGCGCGAAAAGCCGTGCCATAAACTGCGGATGAGCGCGGGAGAGGAAAATCTGTGATCCGTGGGGTTCCTGCCGGACATCCAGGATATAGGCACGGATACGGTCACCGCCTTTGACATTTTCACGCGGCAGGGTTTCCTCGCGACGGATAACACCTTCGGCGCGTCCCAGATCAACAATGATGTGACCATATTCAACGCGTTTGACGATACCGTTGATAATCTCGCCGATCCGGTCCTTGTATTCCTCATATTGACGCTCGCGCTCGGCTTCACGGACTTTCTGTAAAATAACCTGCTTGGCCGTCTGGCTCTGTACGCGACCGAATTCAATCGGCGGTAGCTGCGTTTTTATTTCATATCCGATGGTTGCGTCCGGATGATCAAGTTGGGCCGTTGCCAAGTCAATTTCTGTCGATTCATTCTCGACTTCTTCCACGACTGTGACAATACGTGCCAGGTCCATCTCACCCGTGTGCGGGTCCAGTTGCACGCGGATGTCCAGCTCGCTGCCGTAATGCAGGTGAGCTGCTCTCTGAACCGCTTCCTCGATCACGGCAATCACGATGGATTTGTCAATGGCCTTTTCCTGGGCGACCGCATTGGCAATCTGGACCAATTCCAGACGGTTGGCACTGATTCCGGCTGCTGACATAAATATCTCCCTATTCAGCTTTCTTTATGGGATGTGAGCCTCTCGGCCCGGCTTTGATCATCTCGTCAGTGATCAGTAATTTGGCTTCGCTGATCCATTCAAACGGAATCCGGGCGGTATCGTCTTCGTCGTCCAGATTGATATGGATATTTTCACCGTCAGTTCCTGCCAGTTCGCCGCAGAAGCGCTTGCGACCGTCAATAAAACGGCCAAGCTCCAGCCTGGCTTGATATCCGACGCAGGACTCAAAATCCGCCAGACGGGTCAGCGGCCGGTCCAGGCCGGGAGATGATATCTCCAGAACATATGCCTCATGAACCGGATATTCTACACCCAGCAATGTCGAGACGGCGCGAGAAAGATCTGCACAGTCATCCACGTTCATCAGGCCGTCCGACTCACGTTCCGCCATAATCTGGATTTTCGGACTTTTCCCGCCTGTAACCCGCACACGCACGACATGATAACCGATATCATTGGCAACCGGCTCAATGGCATTGAGAATGCGTCTATCTGTGTCGGTTATGGCCCTCATCTGTGCTCCACATCGGGCGTGTTTTTCAAGACAATAAAAAACGGCCCCCCGCGAAGGCCGCCTGCCGGGCATCCACTGTGCACGCGGCGATCCTGCCCGCACAAGTAGACGATCAGTGAGAGTTTGTCACCAGGCAATTTTATTATTTCACGGCGCCTGTTTTTTGACTTTGAATTCAAAATAATGACGGGGGCGACCGGCTTTGACAGCCTTGGATTCATACCGTGTGCCGGGCCAATCGGGGTCACATTCCCGCCATCTCCGGAAGGAATCCGGTCGCCAGTCAAACCCGCCGTGACGGTGGATGCAGGTGAGCACCCAATCCACATAATCGGCAATATCGCTGGAAAATCTGAAAATGCCATCCGGTTTGAGAACCCTGTACACGTCATTCAGGAACTCCGGGGTCACAATGCGGCGTTTGTGGTGACGGCTTTTCGGCCAGGGATCGGGAAATAACAGATAGAATATATCCAGACTCTCTTCGGGTAGACCCTGCAAAATATCCCGCCCGTCTCCGCAATAGAGCCGGACATTTTCAAGCTCATGCTCATCCACCCCCATAAGCACCCTGGCGATGCCATTCATAAACGGCTCCGCCCCGATATGAAGCCGCGCGGGAGTGTTCCGGGCCTGCCAGATCAGATGCTCACCACCGCCAAAGCCGATTTCAAAACTGACCGATTGAAAAGTCTCGGGCACCTGGAAATGCTTCGGGTCGACGGAAATCCGGGGATAGAGATTTTCTATCAATGCGACCTGCGCCGGTCGCAAGCGCCGGATTTTTGACCGCCCGTAAAGCTGCGGACGAGCATTTTGCGTGGATTGGAACAAGCGCATATTCAATGTTTACATATCAGGCGGTATGAAAGGCATTTATTTTTCCAGATTGCGGAGACTCCATGACAGGGTCACCGGAAGTTTTGATGATTGACAGCACATACACCAAGGCCCGCCGCACCGCGTGCAGCCTGCCTGAAAAAGGGATGTCCCCGCCATATGGAAACGGATAAAAGGTGGGCTGAACTCCAGAATCCATGCCAGACAGGCTGTCCCGCGTCATATGGGACAGGAATCACACTTCATGCTAAAAATCCAGGGGTTTCCGGGGGTGTCCGCATTTACAAATTGGCGGATCACATCAGCACAACAAAATTTAGAGAAAGAAGGATATGACCATGTTCCGGTTTCTGATGATCGCGACCCTCCTCTGTGGGGGCTTCTGCGCCCGGAACGCCTGGGCGCAACCGGATTGTGATGACTGGCCCGGCTTTGATTTCTTCGAGAGTGCCACGGCGGCGGACGTGAAGGAGTGCCTGGTCGCCGGGGTGGACATCAATGCGCGGGACAGGGGGAGCTGGTCGGCGCTGCACTGGGCGGTGCTGGACAGCCATGCTGAAACGGTTGCCTTGCTGATAGAAAGCGGGGCGGAGGTCAATGTGAGCACAGAGGATGGCCTGACACCGCTGCATGTGGCGGCGGCGTTTGGCGCAGCCGAAACAGTGGCGACCCTCATCAAAGCCGGAGCAAACACCAGGGCCCTAGACAACGATGGCAGGCTCCCCGCAGACTTGGCGGAGGATAATGACAAAGTCAAAAATCACGACATGTTCCGGATTCTGGACGCAACACGGCGTGAGTGATGTGGGTGTCTGCGCCGGGAACATGCCTGCGGGCCTGATATTGCGTGTTTACGGATTGACAGCCGGATTGGCGCAGTTATACCCTGCGGGTCGACGCAACGCATCAAAGAGGGAAACGCATCAAAGAGGGACATGGCCATGATTCGATACCTGATGATCGCGACCCTGCTCTGTGTCGGTTTACATGCCCGAAATGCCCAGGCGCAGCCGGATTGTAACGATTGGAACAGCGAAAGTTTCTTCGAAAGTGCCACAGCGGCGGATGTGAGGAGGTGCCTGGCCGCCGGGGCGGAGGTCAATGCGCGCGCGGGAAGCCTTAGTGACGGGGTAGTGGTGGAGGGTGGTGACGGCTTTGCTGGAGTATTTGGGGCACTACTCGGGGCGGCCGTGGCGAAGGCTAGGACAGGCGGCTGGACGCCGCTGCATTTTGCGGCGCGATATGGCACAACTGAAACAGTTGTGGCGCTCATCAAAGCCGGGGCGGATATTGAGGCGCGCGCGGAAGACATTTCTTATAATGACGGCCAGATGATGTTTATGAGGGGGGGAACCAGGGACGGCTGGACACCGCTGTATCTGGCGGCGCGATATGGCACAACTGAAACAGTTGCGGCGCTCATCAAAGCTGGGGCGGACGTCAATGCGCGCGCGGCAGGGGGCCTGACCCCGCTGCATTTCGCGGCGCGGTATGGCGATGCCCGGACGGTGGCGACCCTCATCAAAGCCGGAGCAAACACCAGGGCCAAAACCAACGATGGCAGACTCCCCGCAGACTTGGCGGAGGATAATGACAAGGTCAGGAATCACGATATATTCCGGGCTCTGAATGCGGCACGGCGTGAGTAATGTGAGCGCCCGCACCGGGAACGCCCCCGGGTAAAATGCGCGCGACCCCCGGGAACACGCCCGCGGGCCTGATATCGTGCGTTTATGGCTTTGCAGCACATTCCCGGTATAGCAGTTGACAAGCCGCTTGTGCTACAGTACACGATCACGCACACTCGCGGCCAAAACGACACGTTACACACCAAAAAGAGGCTTTGCCATGTTTCGATTCCTGATGATCGCGACCCTGCTCTGTATCGGTTCCTGCACCAGGCTGGATTGTGATCTTTGGAACAGCTCCGGGTTCTTCAAGAATGCCACGGCGGCGGATGTGAAAAGGTGCCTGGCCGCCGGAGCGGAGGTTAACGGGCGGAACGAAAACGGCCATGTACCGCTGCATGTGGCGGCGGCGGCAGGCAATGCCGGGACGGTGGTGGCCCTCGTCAAGGCCGGGGCAGATATTGAGGCACGAACCACCAGGGAGAGCTTTACACCGCTGCATGTGGCGGTGGATGAAGGCAAGGCTGAAATGGTTGCGGTGCTTGTCGGGGCCGGGGCGGAGGTCAATGCACGCAATAATGACGGTTGGACACCGCTGCATCTGGCGGCGGCACTTGGCAATACTGAAATGATCGCGGCGCTCATCGAATCCGGGGCGGACGTCGCGGCGCACAACAAACGCGGCGCGACACCGCTGCATGAGGCGGCGCAGTACGGCACAGCTGAAACGGTTGCGGCGCTTGTCGAATCCGGTGCGGATATTGAGGCGCGGGAAGAAAAATACGGCACGACACCGCTGCATGAGGCGGCGCAGCGCGGCAAGACAGAAACGGTTGCGGCTCTCATTGATGCCGGGGCGGATGTCAATGCGCGGGACAAATACGGCTCCATACCGCTGCATGCGGCGGCGCAGGGGGGCACAGCTAAAACGGTCGCGGCACTTGTCGAAGCTGGAGCAGACATTGAGATGCGCAACGAACGCGGCGCGACACCGCTGCATGCACATGCAGCGGCGGGATTTGGCGCGGCTGATATGGTTGCCGTACTTGTCGAGGCCGGGGCGGAGGTCAATGCGCGGGCCGAAGACGACGCAACGCCGCTGCATTGGGCAGCGCAGCATGGCACAGCTGAAACTGTTGTGGCGCTGGTGAAGGCCGGGGCGGAGATCAATGCGCGGGACGACAAATACGGCTTGACCCCGCTATATGTGGCGGCGCAGCACGGTACGGCTGAAACCGTTGCAGCGCTTGTCGAATCCGGTGCGGATATTGAGGCGCGGGACAAATATGGCCAGACATCGCTGTATGGGGCGGTGGTGAGAGGCAATACTGAAACAGTCGCAGTGCTTGTCAAAGCCGGGGCGGAGGTCAATGTGCGCAGGGATGATGGCTTGCCCCCGCTACATTCGGCGGCACGGCATGGCACGGCTGAAATGGTTACTGTACTCATCAAAGCCGGGGCGGATGTCGAAGCGCAGGACGAACATGGCCAGACACCGCTGCATCGCGCGGCGGCGCTTGGCAATGCTGAAACGGTTGCGGCGCTCATTGAAGCTGGGGCGGATGTCAATGCGCGCTCGGAATACGGCTGGGCACCGCTACATGCTGCGGCGTGGAAGGGTACGGCTGAAACGGTTGCGGCGCTTGTTGAAGCCGGGGCAAACATCAGGGCCAAAACCGAGGATGGAAAGCTCCCCGCAGACCTGGCGGAGGACAACGACAAGGTCAAAGACCACGACATATTCCGGGTTCTGAACGCGGCGCGGCGTTAATAGTGTGAGCGCTCGCGCCGGGAATATCCTGCCTGGCAGCGCCCTTAAGTCATGGGGTGCGAGGCCCATGCCTGTGCGGCCATCGCAGATATCCGGTATCCGGGAAACATACCTGAGGGTTTGATGTTACGTGTTTATGGCTTGACAGCCGGATTGGCGCCGTCCACGGACCGGTACGCGTTTACGGTGCGTAATTTTGCAAATCAACGCACAGCACCAGTGGGGGACATGACCATGATTCGATTCCTGATGATTACGACCCTGCTCTGTGTCGTTTCCTGCACCGGAAATGTGCAAAAACCGGATTGTAATGGTTGGGACAGGCCGGATTTCTTCGAAAATACCACGGCAGCGGATGTGAGGAGGTGCCTGAACGCCGGGGCGGAGGTCAATGTGAGCGGTAGGTCCAAGGAGGCACCGCTACATCGGGCGGCGCGGTATGGCAATACTGAAACGGTTGCTGCGCTCGTCAAGGCCGGGGCAAGAATCGGGGCACGGAACGAAGACGGCTGGACACCGCTGCATCTGGCGGCGCGGCATGGCCGTGCTGAAACGGTGACGGCGCTTGCCGAATCCGGTGCGGATATGGAGGCGCAAACTAGGGAGGGCTTTGCACCGTTGCACGTGGCGGTGCGGTACAGCCATGCTGAAACAACTGCGGCGCTTATCGAAAACGGCGCGGATATGGAGGTACAAACCAGGGATGGCTTTACGCCGCTGCATGTGGCGGCGGGGTCGGGCACGGCCGAAACAGTTGCGGTACTCATCAATGTCGGGGCGGAGGTCAATGCGCGGGACAAATATGGCCAGACACCGTTGCACGTGGCGGTGCGGTACGGCCTTGCTGAAACGGTTGCGGCACTTATTGAGGCCGGAGCAAATATCAGGGCCAAAACCAATGATGGGAGGCTCCCCGCAGACCTGGCAGAAGACAATGACAAGGTCAAAAATCACGACATATTCCGGGTTCTGAACGCGGCGCGGCGTTAATAGTGTGAGCGCTCGTGCCGGGAATATCCCGCTTGGAAACGCCTTGGGTAAAAATGCGCGCGACCCTCGCGGATATCCGGTATCCCGGAAACATACCCGCGGGCCTGATATTGCACGTCTACGGATTGACAGCCGGATTAGTGCAGTTATACCCTGCGGGTCAACGTAACGCAGCAAAGGGGGACGTGACCATGATTCGATTCCTGATGATCGCGACCCTGTTCTGTGTCGGTTCCTGCACCAGGCTGGATTGTAGTCTTTGGAACAGCTCTGGTTTTTTCGAGAATGCCACAGCGGCGGATGTAAGGAGGTGCCTGGCCGCCAGTGCGGATGTCAATGCGCGCAATAATGACGGCTGGACACCGCTGCATTGGGCGGCGAGGTATGGCAATGCTAAAATGGTTGCGGCCCTCGTCAAGGCCGGGGCGGATATTGAAGCGCGGGACGAAGACGGCGAGACCCCGCTGCATTGGGCGGCGGTGTATCGCCGTGCTGAAACGGTTGCGGCCCTCGTCAAGGCCGGGGCGGATATTGAGGCGCGGGACGAAGACGGCTGGACGCCGCTGCATCTGGCGGCGGAGTATGGCCTTGCTGAAACGGTTGCGGCCCTCATCAAAGCCGGGGCGGATATTGGGGCGCGGGACAGCTCCGGCAATACCCCGCTGCACCGGGCGGCGGAGTATGGCCATGCTGAAACGGTGACGGCCCTCGTCAGGGCCGGGGCGGAGGTTGATGCGCGGGACCGCTACGACATGACACCGCTGCAAGTGGCGATAGAGAAGGACAATGCCGGGATGGTTGCGGCGCTCGTCAAGGCCGGGGCGGAGGTTGATTTGGTTAATGTCCCGGACGAAAACGGCTTTACACCGCTGCATAAGGCGGCAAGCGATGGAAAAACTGAAATGGTGACGGCGCTCGCCGGGGCAAATATCGAAGTGCGGGACAGAATTGGCCGGACACCGCTGCATTTGGCGGCGCAGAATGGCCATGCTGAAACGGTGACGGCCCTCATCAAGGCCGGGGCGGAGGTTGATGCGCGGGACGAAATTTTCGGGGGCACCACGCTGCATCGGGCGGCAGGTAATAGTAAATCTTCAATTGTTGCGGTGCTTGTCAAAGCCGGAGCGGATATTGAGGCGCGGAACGAAGACGGCCGGACACCGCTGCATAGTGCGGCGTGGATTGCCAACGCTGAAACTATTGTGGCGCTCATTGAAGCCGGAGCCAACCTCGGGGCAAAAACCGACTCTGGACAGCTCCCTGCAGATCTTGCAGAAGGTAACCCCAAACTCAAAAACCACGAAATACTCCAGACTCTGAACGCGGCGCGGTGATGCGAGTGCCTGCGCCGGGGACGCCCTTGACTTTGAGTAACGGGGTGTAAATTCATGTCTGTGTGACCCCCATCGATCCCCGTCGTGATCCCAGGAGCACGCCCGCGGGCCTGATATTACGCGTTCATGACTTGAAAACGGAACCGGTGCAGGGTTGCAACCGGTTATCACGGGTGCGCGCGCACTTTCTCCGCTGCTGTCGTCATCGCGGCCATCGTCATATACCGGATGTAATGAGTCCCTAGAGGACTTTCGATTTGCCGGTTTCAAACAGGGGCAGGGTCATCCCGACAATGTCTCCCGGGGCCGCGTTTTTATCTGCGGTATACTCACACAATCGCCCGTTGACGACAGCGACAAGGCGGCCCTGATCTGTCAACTGATCGACCAGATCTGTCGGGGCTGCGTGAAGTCCGCATGTCACGATTATCCTGTCAAACGGGGCCTGCCCCCGCCAGCCTTGCAGACCGTCGCCGTGGCGTAAAACGATATTGACAAAATTATGCTGTCGGCAGCGCGACTCAACGGCCCCGATCAATCTGTGATAACGCTCAATGGAATACACCCGCGTGACCATTCGCGATAATATGGCGGCATGATAGCCGCTGCCCGTGCCGATTTCGAGGACCTTGTGATCAGGCCCGACCTCCAGCACCTGTGTCATCATTGCGATCGTCAGGGGCGACGACAGGGACTGCCCGCAGTCTATGGGCAACTCCATATCCGCATAGGCCTGTTCATAACATGCGTCCGGGACGAAATAGCGCCGCGGCACGGCCTCCATTGCAGACAGTACCCGCGTGTCGTAAATGCCGTGGCCGCGCAACCGCATGATCATATCCATCAGGCGCGGCTCCACTACCGGTCAAAGCGCTCCTGCAAATCTGCCAGTGTTTCGGTGTGCGTGAGGTCCGTATGAAGCGGCGTGACGGAAATATAACCGTCATAGATCGCCCGAAGATCCGTGCCTTGCGGCGGGTTTGAGCGTTCGGCACCGTAGGTGAGCCAGAAATAATGCCCGCCGCGCGGGTGACTGCGTTTATCGATATTGCTCATTTGAAAATCGCGATGGCCCTGCCGCGTGATCTGCACACCCCTGACCGCATCGGGATCACAATCCGGAAAATTGATGGACAGTATCGTCTTTCGTGGCCAGCCAACCGCCAGAAGATCCTGAATAAGGCCCGGCGCGTGACATTCCGCCGTCTCCCACACAGCGCCCCTTGCCCCCTGAAATCCGCGCGCGAGGGACAACGCAATTGACGGTACCCCCATCTGCATGCCTTGCAGGGCCCCTGCGACGGTGCCGGAAAAGGTGATGTCCTCGGCCAGATTCTGCCCGCGGTTCACTCCGGACAAAACAAGGTCGGGCGGATGATCCGCGAGTAAATCGCGCATGGCGACAATGACACTGTCCGTGGGGGTTCCGGAGACACAGAATATGCGACCATCAAGTTTTCGAAGCTTAACCGGATTGTCCAGGGACACCCCGCGGGAGGCGGCGGACTGTTCGGTCTCGGGGGCACAGACCCACACATCGCCGGAGAGCCCGGCGGCGATACGGCGGAGAGCCTGAAGCCCGTCTGCGCGCACACCGTCATCATTTGTCAGCAGTATCTTCACTTGATAACCCCGACCCCGCCCATGTAGGGCACCAGAGCCTCCGGCACCGTAACCGAGCCGTCCTCATTCTGGCAATTTTCCAGAATCGCCACCAGTGTTCTGCCGACGGCCAGTCCCGATCCGTTAAGTGTATGCACAAAACGGTTATCCCTGTCAGCATGTTTATAGCGCGCATTCATGCGGCGGGCCTGAAAATCACCGCAGTTGGAACAGGAGCTGATTTCGCGGTATTTATCCTGGGACGGCAGCCAGACCTCAATATCGAAAGTCCGCCGCGCCCCGAAGCCCAGATCGCCAGTACATAGCTCAACGACACGATAAGGCAATTCTAGGCGCTTGAGGACTTCCTCGGCACAGCCCAGCATGCGTGTATGCTCGGCCCCGGAGTGCTCCGGCCTGACGATGGAAACCAGCTCCACTTTGCTGAATTGGTGCTGGCGGATCATGCCCCTAGTATCCTTACCTGCCGCTCCGGCCTCGGACCGGAAACAGGACGTATGCGCCGCATAGCGCCTTGGCAGATAACCGGCGTTGATGATACTGTCGCGTACGATGTTGGTCAGGGAAACTTCAGATGTCGGGATCAGATAATGACCCGCAGTTGTCTGATAGGACTCCTCTTCAAACTTCGGGAGCTGTCCGGTACCGTACAGGGCCGTATCCCGTACCAGAACCGGGGGCGTGGTTTCCGTGTAACCATGCTCTCCAGTCTGTAGATCAAGCATAAAAGCGGCAATGGCGCGGTCAAGCCGCGACAACAGTCCCGACAGAATCACGAAACGGGCGCCGCTCATTTTAGCCGCCGTTTCAAAGTCCATCATACCCAGAGCTTCGCCCAGATCGGCATGATCCCTGACCTCGAAACGGAACTCCCTCGGTGTGCCCCACTTGTGAAGCTCTACATTCGCCCCTTCATCTGTTCCTTCGGGTACGTCTTCGAACGGCAGATTGGGCAGGCGGGAGAGCAGGTCATTGAGCGAGGAGCGGTATTTTTCAACTTCTTTACCAGCCGCTTCAATGATCTTTCTGGCATCCGCAACTTCCGTCTTGAGCCGTTCCGCCCTGTCTAGGTCACCCTCGATCATGGCCCGACCGATCAACCTGGAAGATCGGTTGCGTGTCGCCCCGGCCTGCTGTTGCGTGGCCACGGCCCTGCGCAAGCGCCCATCCAGTTCAAGGATCACCGGTGTTTGCGGTTCAAGGCCCCGCCTGGTCCAGAGAGTGTCGTAATTTTCCGGATTTTCCCGAATAGCCTTGATATCATGCATGGAACGGTATCCTGCGTTTCGCGCTGCTATAACGAAGGGCTGTCGCAGCGTAAACCGTTTAACGCCATGACATCTTTTGAAAATCAGCCTAAAGGATGTCGCCAGGATATCAGGGGATTCGCATGACTGCATCCGTTATTGACGGCAAGGCTTACGCAGCCGGACTGCGCGCCCGCATAGGCGAAGCCGTGAAAACCCTGCCTGCACAGCCAACACTCGCCGTTGTTCTGATCGGTGAGGATCCCGCTTCCATGATTTATGTGAAAAACAAAATCAGATTTACCCGGGAAACTGGCATGGGCTCCGTGGAATACCGGCTACCCGCACATATTACGCAGGACAGGGTGACCCGGGTTGTCCGAACCCTGAATGCCGATGTGAGTGTGGACGGGATACTGGTTCAACTCCCTCTTCCCGAACACATCAATGAAAAACAGGTTATCGCCGAAATTGCCCCGGACAAGGATGTAGACGGCCTGACCGAAGTCTCGGCCGGACGCCTGATACTAGGCAAACCCGGTTTACGGCCCTGCACACCGACCGGATGTGTCATGCTTGCCAGGGAGGCCATTGGCACTCTCACCGGCAAATCCTGTGTCATTCTCGGACGTTCCATTCTTGTGGGTAAACCCGCCGCGCTGCTGTTTCTGGAACAAAACTGCACTGTCACCATCGTCCATTCCCGAACGCGGGACATTGAAACCGTTTGCCGCGGAACCGACATTCTGGTGGCAGCGGCAGGCTGCCCGGAGCTGGTCCAACCCGGCTGGATCAAGCCCGGTGCCTGTATTATTGATGTCGGAATTAACCGCGTTAAACGTCCCGACGCGCCGGGCAGGACGCACCTGGTCGGTGATGTTGACTACAGAGGTGTCAGTGAAGTCGCGGGCTCCATAACCCCTGTACCCGGCGGTGTCGGCCCCATGACCATCGCCTGTCTGCTGTCCAACACAGTCCTTGCCGCCTGCCTGCGGCGCGGTTGGCCGGTGCCCGATAAACTCAACCTCTAGCCCGACATTCCCCCGAAGCGTAAAACGGTGTTCCGTATGTCGGCAATATGGCCCCACACGGCCCCGCCTCATGGCCAGAGTGTGTTCAGGATACTTTGTCGGCAATCAGTTTGCGGATTTTTGATTGAATATCCCGGAGCCCGGTCATGGGAAGTGCATCTGCCAAAGGATGATACTGAGCCGGTCTTACCCCCTGACCAAACAAAACGTAAAACCAGCTATGCTCGTTGAACAATTCATCCGAGCGACGAAAAATACGTCCCGATGCGCGAAACAGTTCAAGTCTGTGCGCCAATGTGTCGGGTATTTTCATGTTGCACACATAATTCCAGAACTCCGATTTTTTTGGGTCACTCAAGATGTAGTGTGCCAGCAAAAAGTCCCGGATATGTTCATATTCCCGCATCGTTTGTGTGTTAAACTCAACCCGCTCAGCGCCCGGCTCCACCTCACCCGGAAGCAGATTGATCAACCGGTTAATCGCGGCCTGGATGAGATAAATACTGGTCGACTCCAAAGGCTCCAGAAAGCCTGAGGAAAGACCGATCGCAATACAGTTCCCGATCCATGTCTTGGATCTCACACCGCTGCGCCAGCGAAGAACCCCGGGATCGGCAAGAGGGGCCCGCACAAATTCTGTAAGTTGATCCATGATGCTCTGTTCATCATCAAACCCGGTGGAAAACACGCGCCCGATTCCGGTCCGGTTCGTCAATGGAATATCCCACCGCCAACCGTTGGAGCACGCTGTGGCTATGGTGTAAGGTCTATGCGTTGACAGAGCCGACGGCAGGGTGATTGCGCAATTACATGGAAAATACGATGACCAGTCGGAAAAGTTGCCGGATGTTTCCAAACCCGAAATCAACAGCCCGCGAAACCCCGTGCAATCCAGATATATATGGGCATTTTCGATGAACATGTCTTCCAGAACGAGTTTTGAAATCCCGATTTCCGGATCATATTCTACTCGCAGGATATTCTGTTTTATATGTTCAACGCCCCTGGACGTACTCACCCTTTGCAATAGACTGGCAAATGCGACGGCATTGAGATGATAGGCATATATCGTTTTGGGTCGGTCAAGCTTCCTGAATATGTTTTTCCTCGCAAGCGCCCATTCGACACAAAACCCCGGGAGATCGTCCAGTGTACATTTCCCCCTCAACAGATAGTGAAAGAAGTGCACGCCGTAAATCGGCACCCCCAGGCCCCCGAAGGGATGCATGTAGGATTTGGACTCTAGCCCCCAGTTTTCAAACGCAATCCCGAGTTTGTAGGTACCGAAAGTGGACTTGAGTAATTCTTGTTCGGATATGTCGGCCAGATCCAGAAAATTGGAAATGTTCGGGATCGTGGCCTCTCCGACGGAGACGGATGAAATGTCCGGGGATTCCACGAGAGCAATGTGATACTGGTGCCTTGGCAAAACATTTGCAAGGGCCGCCGCACACATCCACCCGGCTGTCCCGCCACCGGCAATAACAATTTTCTTCTTCACCGTTTATTTCCGTACACTCTGTGTTGAATTGGAAAATGCGCTGAGGAAGTTCCTGTGGAGAGGGCTTTGTTGTCCGTATCGTTCGCAGGCCCGTGCAAGCGTTTGCAAAAATTTGTCCAGTTCATCATAATCGATTCTGTTCAGCATCGGGTTTGTGTCCCGGGGCAACGCACCCAAGCCTGCCATTATGAAATGCCAGTTGTCATTTACGAACAATTCAAAATCCCGCCGTTTCACAACCCCCCGGCCCCGGTATAATGCCACTCTGGATTTCAATAATTCCGGTAGTTCGGTGTTTTTGTAGTTTCGCCAGAAATTCGAGTCATCCCTTTTCGCAAAGGCATAATGAATGATAAGAAAGTCGCGCACCTCTTCATAACGATTGTGCATGAATGCGTTAAACTCGGCCGACAGCAGACCTGTCTCCTGTTCCGGGCGTCCGGGCAGGAAATTTAACAGCACCTGCACACCACTCATCGCCAGATGAATAGCGGTGGATTCCAGGGGCTCAAGAAACCCGGCGGACAGGCCAAGCGCAACGCAATTTCCTATCCATTGTTTTTCCGACACGCCGCTTTCGAACTTCAGAAATTTGGGATCCGTGGTGAGTTCTCCGGAAATCGAGCTCACCAAGGTCTCAAGCGCCCGCTCTCCATCAAGGTAGTCACTATCGTAAACATACCCGTTGCCAAAGCGATTCTGTAATGGAATGGACCATATCCAGCCAAACCGTCTGGCTGAAGCAACTGTATATGGCGGAGGATTTTCCCGGTTCATTCCGGATTGAACCGCAACCGCCCGGTCAACGGTGAGCATATGTTTCCAGGACAGAAAGTTAAACGAGGACAATTTACCGATAAGCAATCTGGCAAACCCGGTACAATCTATATACAGATCTGCCCGAACCGGACGGGAGGCCCGCTTGAGCGTGAGTGACTCGATCAGGTCCCCACGGCTCCGTACACGGGTAACAGTGTCCGCGATATATGTCACGCCGTTCCCGATAGCTATCTTCTTCAGGTAATTCGCCATAAGCAGCGAATCGAAATGAAGGGCATATTTGACGACTTTTGCACCGGGTAGCCCGGATTCCACCGGATGCAGAAATTTACCCTGGCGGCACAGTCCAGCAACGGGCGAGTAGCGATCCAGACTCATGCGGTGACCTTTAAGCCGGGCTTTTAACCAACACTGAAAGAAGTCGAATTGCTCAAATGGTTGCCCCACCCGGCCAAAAGGGTGATAATAGCTGTGCCCGGGATAGTTCCAATCATCGAACCTGATTGCCAGCTTGTATGTGGCGTTTGTGTGTTCCATAAGGTCGCGCTCGGAGATACCCAGGGAATGGATGGCTTGAACGAACGGAGGTATGGAGGATTCTCCAACGCCGATTCGAGGGACATCAGGGGATTCAATAAGGGTGATCCCGAATCCGCATTGTCGCAGCTCCCTGGTCAAAGCGACCGCGGCGCACCAGCCGGACGTCCCGCCCCCAACTATGCAGATGGAATACTTTTGCCCCATTTTGTCAGTGATTCGCCTGCGTCAGTTTCCAGTCACAAAAGGTCGTTTCTCTTACAGTTACGCGGATACCCTGTAATTACAATCCGCAGATTGTTACATAAATCTCCCTGATATTGACACGATTACCCTTGATTGATCCCCGGATCACAAATGTTTATGTCACTTGGTATATTTATTTTACTAAGGCCGTTGCGAAATTGCGCATGTTGAGGGTATCTTGTTGTTGTTTGATAAAGTACGATTGGCTTTAACGATAGCGTTTAATTGGAAGCTTGCGTGGACTTCTTTATGGGTTCGCTTTTGGAGCGTGTTGCGTCGGACAGTGTGCTGCGCAAGGTTGGGGTTGTTTGAGGCTGTTCCGGGTGAGGTCAACCGCCAGTTGTGCGCGCATGGGCTGAAAGTGGAAGCATGCGCCGGTGGCGGTTGTTGATGCCACCGTGATGAGAGCGCAGGGCGGCCGCGTCGTCTGATTGAAGGGATAGCTGTGGACCGCGCGGTGCTTGCCCAACAGGGCTTTAAGTCCGGGATCATGTACCGGGCGAGACGGAACCATCCGCTGAGCGCCCGGCAGAAGAGATTCAACCGGCTGGTGGCGAGGCAACGCTGGGTCATTGAGCAAAGTTTTGGAACGCTCAAGCGTCTCTTCCATGGGGGGCGT
>JACOMS010000033.1:5770-28701 GCA_014324115.1 Hyphomonadaceae bacterium | reverse complement strand
AAAGTCAGGGCTCTTGTCGAACATCCCTTCGCCGATCAGAAACACCGCATGGGCCTGAGGATCAGGACCATGGGTCTGGCCCGCGCCACAATCAAAATCGCCATGGCCAACATGGCCTACAACCTACAACGCCTGATTTACCATGAAACACAGCGGGTGAAGTGTGCCTGAAATCCGGATCAGCAGCCCAAAATGCTGCTAAAGCGCCCCAAAACGGGCGCCACAAAGGGCGTGCAACCAAACCCCTGACCGAAATTACTCAAACATCGACGATACTAACTCAAAATCAATCGTTGATGGAGGTGTCCAGGTTATGACAGCGATGAATACCGGAAGGCCCCGATGACCAGAGGCATCACACCCTGTATTCCGTCCCGAAAAGGGCGACGCTCACCTGCACAGTTCTGTAAAACAACCTGTAAACAACGACATAAGGTCGAAATTTTGTTCGCAAGGCTCAAGGGTTGGCGCAGAGTTGCAATTCGTTATGACAGATGTGCACACACTTTTTTCTCTGCTGTCGTCATCGCGACCATCGTCACATACTGGATTTAATGAGTCCTGACCCTAGGTTGATTTCATGTCCCGCAAAAACTACGTCTTTACATCCGAGTCCGTCTCTGAAGGTCATCCGGATAAAGTATCTGACCGCATCAGTGATGAAATCGTTGATCTTTATTTTCACAACTCGACCGTGGCAGGTATGTCGCCGTGGGATGTACGTATTGCCGCCGAGACGCTGACAACAACCGGCAAGGTCGTCATTGCCGGAGAGACTCGCGGCGTAAACGTCACCCATGATGAAATCGAGGCAGTGGCCCGCACCGCGATCAAGGATATCGGCTATGAACAGGATGGGTTCCACCACGAGACCGCCGATATTGATATCTTTTTACACGATCAGTCCGCCCACGTTGCCCAAGGTGTGGACGCAGGCGAAGGATTGCACACAGAGGAAGGTGCAGGCGACCAAGGCATTATGTTTGGCTACGCCTGCTCCGACACGGATGATTTCATGCCGGCCCCGGTCTACTACAGTCATAAAATTCTCGAACGCCTTGCCTGTGAGCGCAAACAAGGCAATGCGAGCCAGCTTGGGCCAGATAGCAAGTCGCAAATTACGATCCGTTATGAAAATGGCAAACCGGTCCAGATCACATCTATTGTTCTTTCCACCCAGCATCTGGATGCAGACATGAACTCAAATGACGTGACCGAACTGGTCAGGCCGCATATTCTGGACGTGCTACCGGATGGCTGGGTAACAGAACAAACGGTTTGGCATATCAATCCAACGGGTAAATTTGTCATCGGCGGTCCGGACGGGGATACAGGCCTGACCGGGCGAAAGATTATTGTCGATACCTATGGCGGCATGGCCCCCCACGGTGGTGGTGCATTTTCCGGCAAGGACCCGACCAAGGTCGACCGCTCCGCCGCCTATGCCATGCGTTATCTTGCCAAAAATATTGTTGCCGCAGGTTTTGCGCCTTGGGTCGAAATTCAGGTATCATATGCCATCGGTGTAGCCCAGCCGCAGTCAATTTATGTAAATGTCGATGACGCCAATCGCGTAACGGGCGAACAGATTGAAGCCGCTATCCGCAGGGTCATGGATCTGACCCCGCGCGGCATCCGCAAACACCTGGATTTGAACAAACCAATCTACGCCCGCACCGCTGCCTATGGCCATTTTGGCCGTCAACCGGACAATGAAGGCGGTTTTAGCTGGGAGAAGACCGATCTCGTGGATGAACTGAAGGCGGCTTTAAAAGCCTGAAGCTGAATTTTATCGCGGCCAAAACGCTGTAAGTCTGTTTCCTGGATGGCTTGAATGTCCGACTTTGGCGCAAGGTTCAGGATTGACAAAATCTGCCAGCGTCACCACGGGTGCAGCCGCAAGGTTCAGTGTACGATATTGATACAGGTGCGCACGTATAAAATCCTTATGTCGAGATTGTTTTTATACTACACCGCGCTCCATGAATGAAAACGCAACATCGCAGTCCGACCGCGACGCGTTGTTCTGTGTTGCTGCCATAGCCGGAGCCTTGGGTGTGTGCGGTGAGATCAAGATCAGGTCCTTTACCGGGGACCCGCTCAGCTGCCTGTCCTATGGTCCGTTGATGGACGCAACGGGTAAGGTGATTCTGACCCCGCAAGGCCATCGCCTGGTCAGGAAGTTTATAGCGGTACGCGCACCGGAAATCAGCCTCCGCGAGCAGGCCGAAGCGTTGAAATCGACCAGGCTTTATGTACCCAGGGCGGCTCTGCCAAAGCCGGAAGAGGATGAATTCTACTATTCCGATCTTGCTGGATTGGATGTGGAGCATGTGGATGGCCGTATAATGGGAAAACTCAAAACCGTTCATGATTTTGGAGCGGGAGACATGCTGGAAATTAAACCGGACAAGGGTCCCAGCTGGTTTCATCCCTTCACCAAAGCCACCGTGCCTGTTGTGGACATGAGGGCAAGGCGACTCGTCGTGGAGATTGTCGAACCGGATGTGGCGATCCCTTCTTCCGAAGGCAAATGACAGTCCCCACATGTATCTTATGTTCACGGATATCTACACTTCAGACATTCTCGCCCTGACAGCAACACTTGGGAATGGGCGACTTGATGATCCTGACGGCACGGCACGGAAAGTGTCCAAACTCTGTGGTTCGTGGCTCGAAATTGATGTGAATGTCAAAAATGGCAAAGTCACGGAATGTGCTCTGCGGGTTCAGGCCTGTGCATTGGGACAGGCAAGTGCGGCAATCTTGAGAGAAAATATCATCGGTGCGACCTACAGGGAAATTAAAGCGGCACGGGATGAGCTTAACGCCATGTTAAAAGAAGGAGATACCCCCCCGACGGGTCGTTTTGAAAAACTGACATTGTTGTCCGGCGTCAAGGACTATCCGGCTCGCCATGCATCAACCATGCTCGCCTTTGATACAGCGGTTCAGGCCTTCCGGTTTACGCAAGCCCCTTCGTCAGGCCCGGAGTGAGGCGAGTATATGCCTCATGCTCCGCCTGATGGAACATTGCTGTTAAATACACCACTCAAAGGGCGCATCCATTGGCAGAGTGGCTCGTGTCACTTGAAGCCGCTTTACGCACCGCACCGATGATGATGCCGGTAAAATCAAAGAGTACGGGACTATCCTCCCGGCTTGCATTGCGTCTACAAGTAGGAATAAAGCATGGTCAGGGTGGCTGCGAAATTTCACAATACGGGTCGTTTTCATTGTGGATTGAGACTAAGACGACGTGGATGAACAAGATACTGTCATATCCGGCGATTGGAGTGTTGCGCCTGTATCAACTCACTCTCTCTCCTGCCTTTACATCAGCAGGCTTGCGCTGTCGCCACGAACCAACCTGTTCGCAATACTCCATTTATGCCATCAGACAGCACGGGGTCTGGGCCGGGGGGTGGATGACCCTTGCCAGACTTTCACGATGTCACCCCTTTGGTAGTTCCGGTCTTGATAATGTGCCTGAGAGTATTACCAAGCCGCCATTTTGGGCGCCATGGCGATACGGCGTCTGGCGAGTAGAAAACGAAGAGTACTGCAATGGTCACGATCACATTTCCTGATGGCAGTACCCGTGAATATCATGATGGCATAACGGCTATGGAGGTCGCCAGATCGGTCTCCGGAGGTCTCGCCAAAAAAGTGCTTGCAGTTAAAATTGATGGCGAGTTGCGGGATGCGATGGGTGAAATTGGGAGTGATGCATCCATTCAATTCATCACGGCACAGGACCCGGAAGGGCTGGAACTGATCCGCCATGATGCAGCGCATGTGCTGGCGGAAGCCGTGCAGACACTGTTTCCCGGCACCCAGGTTACAATTGGTCCGGTTATCAAGAACGGTTTTTACTACGACTTCTACCGTGAAGACCCTTTCTCCGAGGATGACTTCGCAGCCATTGAGAGGAAAATGAAATTTATCGTTGACCAGAACAAACCGTTTACACGTGAGGTTTGGGATCGGGACGAGGCAGTAACCCATTTCCGCGAGATCGGTGAGATGTTCAAGGCACAGATTGTCGAAAACCTGCCTGCCGACGAGGAGGTAACGGTTTACCGCCAAGGCGACTGGTATGATCTCTGTCGCGGTCCGCATCTGCCGAGTACGGGCAAAATCGGCAAGGCCTTCAAGCTGATGAAAGTCGCCGGAGCCTACTGGCGGGGTGATTCGAAAAATGAACAGCTACAGCGTATTTACGGCACGGCTTGGGCTACGCAGGAAGATTTGGACGCCCATCTGAAACAGATTGAGGAGGCTGAGGCCCGTGATCACCGACGGCTCGGTAATCAGCTCTCGCTGTTTCATTTCCAGGAAGAAGCCCAGGGTCAACCCTTCTGGCACCCGGCGGGGTGGACGCTTTATACGGTTCTGCAATCCTATATGGCACGGCGCCAGCGTGAACGTGGCTATCAGGAAATCAGGACACCGCAGCTCATGAATCGCACATTCTGGGAGGCGTCGGGACACTGGGACAAATACCGCGAGAATATGTTTATTGCCGAGATTGATGAAGAGGATAAGATCCTGGCGCTAAAGCCGATGAACTGCCCGTGCCACATTCAGGTGTTTAATCAGGGGATGAAATCCTATCGTGACCTGCCTGTGCGTTATGCCGAGTTTGGCTCCTGCCACCGTTATGAACCCAGCGGTGCATTGCACGGTTTGATGCGGGTGCGCGGCTTTGTGCAGGATGACGGCCATATTTTCTGCACCCTTGAACAGGTGATAGACGAGGTGAAAGGCTTCACGGAGCTACTCATAAGTGTCTATGCCGATCTTGGTTTTGATGATGTCAAAGTGAAGTTCTCAACTCGTCCTGATGTGCGTGTTGGTTCAGAAGACTATTGGGATATGTCGGAAGCCGCGTTGAAAAACGCGGCAGACGCTTCGGGACTCGAGGTGGAACTCAGTGAGGGTGATGGGGCGTTTTATGGGCCGAAACTGGATTTCGTGCTGCGGGATGCCATCGGTCGCCAGTGGCAAGCGGGCACGATTCAGCTCGATCCCAATCTGCCTGAACGTCTGGGTGCGTCCTATGTCGGTTCCGATGACCAGAAACACACGCCGGTAATGTTGCACCGCGCTGTGCTGGGCAGTTTTGAGCGATTCCTGGGCATTTTAATCGAAAACTACGCCGGAAATTTCCCGCTCTGGCTCTCACCGGTGCAAGTAGTCATCGCCACAATTACAGGCGATGCCAACGACTATGCCAAACAGGTTGCCGCCGAACTGAAAGCTGCCGGACTGCGCGTTGAAACCGATTTGCGAAGCGAGAAGATCAATTACAAAATCCGGGAATTGTCCGCTGATCGAAAAATTCCGATTATTGCGGTTGTCGGCCAGCGTGAGGCCGAAAACGGCAAACTGGCGTTACGCCGTCTGGGCTCGCGGAAGCAGAAAATCATCACAGTTGAAGATGCGCTAACGTCGATCACGCGGGAAGCCCTGCCGCCTGATCTCGTCACGGAAACCGCCTGATGGGTTCAGCCGCATCCGGGCCCCTGCCGCAAACATGGCGATCCCGCCTCGTCTTTGTCGTATGGGGAATTGTGTTGCTAATCCTGCCGCTTGTGTCCCATGCGGGAGGGTTGGGAATGGCTCCACTCGCCGCCATTATCGGCGGTGCCGGATTGCTCGTCTCAATCGACAAAATCAACATGATGGCCATACCGGCATGGCTCATGGCGATAACAGCTTTTCTATTCTGGGCTTTTCTCAGCCAAATCTGGAGCCCGTATCAGAACTCCAACACATTATCGAACCCCTTTAAGCTTGGCTTTGGAGTTGTACTTTACCTGGGTTCCCTTTTGACTACCAAGTGGATTATCAGACGAGACCATCATGTTTTGGGCTGGCTGGTTATTTTTGTAGCGGGGCTTGCGCTCACACTTCTGGCGGTTGATGTGCTTACGGGATATGCGTTGACTCGAACCGTCGATCCAGTGAGGCCCGGCGAAACCATTTCCACAAAAAACCTGCGTGTCATTATGAATTTAGGGCACGGTGTGGCCGTTCTGTCTGTCTTGTTACCAATCGCCATGTGGGCCTTGTGGATAAAGGCGGGGCGATATGGCTACGTTGCCCTTGTTCTGCCAACGGCGCTGATTGGGCTTTCATCAATGGCCGGTCTGACCGTGGGCATTGTTGCGCCAATCATGTCAATCATCATCGTGTATCTTGCCTGTCAGATGCCCGAATTCTCCTTGAGATCAGTTTTCATTTTGGCAGGACTAACTCTCATTTTTGCACCGGTTTTGGGCGTGTTATCCTCAATGTTCATAGAGCAGTTCGGCGGAGTTCTACCCCGTCCATGGGAGCATCGATTGGTTATGTGGGCCTATTCCACAGAAAAAATCCTGGAACAGCCGTGGATTGGGCACGGCTTTGATGCGGTTCGAACATTTGACCGGGTCATGGACCACCCGGATTTTCCGGACTGGCGCGTCATGTCACTCCATCCTCACAATTTTGGGCTCCACATTTGGCTGGAAACCGGTCTGGTAGGGATTATCCTTGCGGTGACTGCACTGCTCTTCATAAGGCGGGAAGCCATTCAATATGCATCCGGAGACAGGTTCAAATCCGGTGTAATTTGCGGTGTCATGATTTCGCTTATCATTATCGGCAATGTCAGTTACGGGGTTTGGCAGCATTGGCTCTGGGCGCTGGTTTTTTTCGCGACGGGTCTTTTAAGACTTGTTTTTCGTGTGACTGAAAAAACCTTGTGAAAATAAATCACTTTATGCCAGATATATTAGGCACTTTGGCAGGAGAAACAGGACTGAGTGCGCAGATGAGTGCCACAGCGATACCCCTGAAGCATCCCGAACAGAAACCTGCCATCACGGTTATTATGGTTTCATACATGACGGGTCCGGCCTTGATGGAGGCCCTGCGCTCGGTCGTGGATGATCCCGATATTGCCGAGGTGATACTTGTTGATAACGGGAATCCCGAGTTAACACAGCAGCGTCTGCGTGAGATTGCCTTGGAAAACGATAGGGTCCGGCTTTTGCAGGGGCACGGAAATATCGGATTTTCTAAAGCCTGTAATTATGGTGTGTCAGTATCAACTGGCGAATACCTGCTGTTTTTGAACCCTGATGCCGTAATTCGTGTTGGCTCAGCCATGAAAATGGTCGAATGTGGCCAAGAGCTGACTCGTCCGTGGGTCGTGGGAGCCTTGATCAAGGATGAATTCGGGCAAGAACAGAGAGGGGCTCGACGTAAACGATTGACACCATCGCGGGCCTTTATAACATTTTTGGGCTTACATCGGTTGCCTTTTTTCAATTCATTGCACTTGGAAAATACCGCCGTGCCAACCCGCGCCTCACCTGTAGAGGTGGTCAGCGGTGCCTGCTCCATGTTTGATCGCGAGTCCTTTGACATGCTGGATGGGTTTGACGAAGCCTATTTTCTGCACGTCGAGGATATTGATATTTGCGAACGGGTTCACCGTACAGGCGGAGAGGTTTATTTCCAGCCGGAGTCAACCGTGATGCATTACGGCTCAACCAGCAATGTTACACGCCAGATGATCGAATGGAAGAAGCTATGCGGATTTGTCCATTACTTTCTGAAATTTTCCAATGACAGGTTTGAGAAGACACTGACTACTCTGGCAATCCCCTTTATGGCTGCGGCGGTTATGGGTCGGGCCTGTTGGTTGGCAATTCGGGCCATGATAGCGGGTCGATAGGCATTTCACACGTTTGCGCACGCAAGATAGCAATACTGACCTCATCGCCCCGGGAATAATTCATTCCTTTCACATTTCCCTTCGCCTCAAGACAGAGATTGCTATAACCGTATTGCGTGTCGGCCAGCTGTTGCCAGAGATCGGGAGTTCCTGCTCGACTATCAATAAGGATTATATCCTCTTCCTGCGGGTTTTCGAACATATGTGTTTTCACGTTTTCGCCCAGAAATATATTTGTACCGAGCCGATAAACCAGGCTGGGCTCCGTAAAATGAGGTGAGCCCACATTCGGGCCATTTTCGCGCGGCAGTTTTATATCTGCTTCACCCAAGGCGTTTTCAACAAGGCGGCTGACCTGCAGCGCGGAACTGCGTGGCAGGACGGATTGGTAGGTCAGGGTAGAAAGTATGAGTGTAGAAAGCCCCGTAGCGATGATTGCAGGACCTGCCCGATGCGTCCACGCCGTGACGAGCGTTGTGAAAATCAGGGCGAGAACACTCAGACCTGCGACAGCTGAAAGCGGGTTTGGGTCGGCATAAAGTGCTTCCACTGCCAGGACAACAGTCAGTAAAACTATAGCAATGAGGAAATATAGAACGGCCCCGATCCGTTTGGAGGCCGTGAAACACTTCGTAGACAAAATTGCCGATAAGGCCCCGCCACATAGCAGACTCAAGGCCGGATAGGCCGGTAGAAGATAATTCGGGAGTTTTGTCGGAACAAATTCAAGAATAGCCCAGAAGGGGAGCAACCAGGCGAGCAGAATCCTGACATGTTGGGCCAATGGCGAGATTCCGGAGCCGTCATGCCGCATGGACTTCCAGGCAAAAACCAGGCTTGGAAATAATATGAGCGTTCCGGGAAAAAACAGGATGGGCAGGGTCAGCAGGTAATATCCGGGCAGTGCACCATGTTTTTCCTGTCCACTGACCAGCTTTGGGGCAAAATCACCGCCGATGGCGTCCCGGAAAAACGCACCGTCTGTCTCCAGATGGATCAGAATAGCCCATGGCACCGTCAGCAGTAAGGCAACAATGATGCCGGGCCCGCTCAGGATGCGTTTCATCCAGGAGGTGCCCCGTTCCCAAACGGCGAGAGTGATGAGCGTTATGATGAGTAGGGCAGGGGCGACAGGGCCTTTGATCATAATGCCAATGCCTAGTGCGAGCCAGAGCCCAAAGGCGATCTGCCCGCTATCGGCTCTTCGCAGTCTCATCAGTGCTGCGAGAATAATCGTGCACATAGCGCACAGCATGGCGTCGGTCTTGGCGATGTGGGCTTCGAACACAAAAAGTGCGCTGACGGCCAGAACCGATGCGCCTAGAAACGCCCCGCGTCGCCCCAGCATGGCGCCACCCCCCCAGTATGTGGCCAGTACTGCAATCAGTGCGCCGAGAACCGATGGTATCCTGTGCGCCCATATCTCCCGTTCGCCGGGGTCTGTGAAGGCCTTCACGCCGGCGGCCTGCATCCAGTAAATCCCTGCCGGTTTCCTGTTTCGAGCCTCATTTTGAAACCGGATATTGAGATAATCTCCGCTTTCAACCATTTGTACCGCGGCCTGGGCATATCGGGCTTCGTCCCGGTCAATCACGGGCAGATTGGCAATACCGGGCAAAGTCATAAACAGTGTCAGTAATGATAATGTCGCGACGTAAAAAATATGTGGTCGACGTTCGTGGCCCGGCTTGGTCATGGCATTTCTATAGGTTATGAAAACGGATGTTCCACCCTTGAATGAAGCCTTGTTTCATGTCTAAAATTGAGCTTTCCGTCGTTGTACCGGTTTTTAACGAGTCTGAAAACGTCACCGGGCTGGTCGATGAAATCGCGGTCGCGTTGGAAGATGTGACCCATGAGATGATATTCGTAAATGACGCCAGCACGGATGACACGGAGACAGTTTTAAAGGCACTGAAAGACAGTTATCCTGCTTTACGTGTGGTGTCGCACCGCCAAAATGCCGGGCAATCACGGGCCATTCGAACAGGCATATTGGCCGCGTGGAGTGATTATATCGCGACCCTGGATGGGGATGGGCAGAATGACCCAGCCGACATCCCCCTGCTTTTTGCATCTATCACCCGGGCGGACAAGCCCGACAATCTGGGCCTGGTCGGGGGCCAACGGGCTAAAAGAAAAGATGGCTGGGCCAAACGCATGGGCTCGCGAATCGGCAATAATGTACGTAAATGGCTCCTGAGGGATAACACCGACGATACCGGGTGTGGCTTGAAAGTATTCCGGCGTGACGCTTTTCTATGCTTACCATATTTCGACCATTTCCACCGCTATATCCCTGCACTCATGCTGCGCGAAGGCTACGTAACGGAATTCATGGACGTCAATCACCGCGAACGTGCGCATGGTGTCTCAAAATACACAAATTTCGGGCGATTTATGGTTTCGCTCTCTGACCTGAGAGGTGTTATGTGGCTTAGCAGGCGCGCCCGTAAACCGAATGGATGGTATGAGGTTTGATTGATCATCGTTAACCGCTTGGCAGCCTTTTTACCTAAATGTCCCATCCCGGATGATTACATAGACCCTCGCCGGTCGGCGTTTTTTGTGGCAATATCTGTTATGATCAAGGCGAACGACAGGAGACAAACATGCTGATCAAACTTCATAGCCAGGCAACGACGATGCCAAAGGTGCGGGCGGCCATTCAAGCAAGCCCTGAATAAAAGACATAGGATGAGCCCGCCCGGGTTCTGGCAGAGCGCCACGGCCCCACAGAACAGACCGTCCGGAAGTGGCGAAAGCGCGATGGCGTCAAGGATCACAGCCACAAGACCGCACCATCTGCAAACCACGCTAGCACCTGCTCAGGAAGCCGTTGCTGTGGCCTTGCGCAAGCTGTTGATATCTCTTGATGACCTTGTGGCTGTGGTGCAGGGGTTCCTGAACCCAAACGTCTCACGCTCCGGTCTGGCGAACGACCTCGGGGTGGGCAATCTTCTGCGGGAACCCAAAGCAAACTCACCCGTGCCCGAGCAGTTGGCGCTTAATCTCATTCAGAACCGCTTCAAACAATTTCGACAGCGAATGCCGTTGGCCAAGCAAACATCTCAGACTGAAGCAGGAAAGCACCAAATATCACTGAGTTGATCATTGGCAAGATTTCTATAGGGGATGGTTCTCGCAATTCTTATCTGAGTCCTTTATCTTGACACCTGATAGTCGATAAACTTGAATGGCCAAACAGATCCGCGGCACCTACCCGGAAAAACTAACCAGAGCCGGAGATTACCTCGCCAGTCTCCTGGAAGAGCTAGGATTGCCGATTGTGCCCCCTTTCACTTTTTACCAATTGATCGGGAAAATGTATCAGGAACGGGAGGGTAAACGGCTATATCTACGCCGTGAAGAACCAAACCGCGACGACTACTATCGGCTGCGACAAAACTTAAGCAAAACAGGCCTGATCAGATATGATCGCGACTATGGCGGCCGGATGATGCGAGTTACCAAAGTCTCAGACCTTCAGGCCGAAGACGTCATCTGTCTCGCAGACCCGATTTGCTACGTGTCCCACCTATCGGCGATGCAAAGATGGAATCTCACCGATCGGCGCTCCGGCCATCTTATCATTACGCGCCCAGACCGCAAAACAGCAAGAGCGAAGCTCCACGAAATCATAGCTAATACACGATTGTTCGAAACACCCGACATCTGGAAACTCAAAAATGCCACCCACCCCGAAGTCGTTCGCAGGCGCCAGATCCACGTCTTTGAATCAAAAACCTTCGGCAGTCATCTTACAGCGCGCGGTACACACACGTATTGCGACGATGGGACGGACCTTCCTCGACATGCTCCAAAAACCGGAACTTTGTGGCGGCATGTCTCATGTGCTCGACGTATGGGAAGAGCACGCCCCCGTACATCTTGAAGACATTGTCGGCGCCGTTGATGGGGCAACAAGCAAACTAGTGAAAAGTAGAGCGGGCTACATTCTCAAGGAACGCCTCAAGATTGACCATCCAATCATCGAATCGTGGAAAACTCTCGGCCAAAGAGGAAGCTCCGGGAAGCTCGATCCGAGTAAGGAGTTTGCCCCGACTTTCTCTGAAACTTGGGCGATCTCACTTAATGTCTGACTCTGTCCTCCAAATTGATGTTCACGGCTGGGTAGAGCGCGCACAGGCCGACACAGCAACCCACCGCCAAAGACGGGTTACCGAGATTGTGCTGAACGCCATCGCCATGAGCGTTCCTATTCGGAACCGGTTGTTTCTGAAAGGCGGCATATTAATGGGACTTGCCTATGACAGTCCGTGTCAAACAGCGGATATTGATCTGACATCAGACTTGTTTGCAAAGTCAGATACAGGCGATGAAATCATCAGAATACTCGACGCAGTTTTTCCGCGGGCAATGGCCATGCTTGGCTATATTGACCTATCTGTCAAAGTTCAATCAGTTGGGGGATTGCCCAGAAAACGTTATCCCAATGCAGAATTCCCTGCCCTTAAAGTGAAGATCGGGTATGCGGAGCGCGGAAGCAGCGGCGATAAAGCGCTCACCGACGGCAAGCCACCACACATCATTGACATAGACATATCCTTCGACGAACCAACGAAGGCTTTGCAGATACTCGAATTGACAGGCGGCCAGAAACTTCACGCCTATAGCCTTTGCGATCTGATCGCCGAAAAATACCGCGCTATGCTCCAGCAAAAAGAGCGCAAACGAAATCGCCGCCAGGATTCTACGACCTCAATCTGCTTATCGAACTGCCTGAAATTGATGCGGCACTGCGATCCTCCATTCTTGATGCCTTCATTAAGAAATGCCGATCGCGCCGTATTGAGCCGACCAACGCTTCTCTTGACGATTCTGAAGTCAGGAAGCGCTCTGCTGTTGATTGGGAAACACTCAGGTTGGAGATTGGGGAACTCCCGGAGTTTGACGCCTGCTACGGGAAAGTCTCAACATTCTACAAATCTCTTCCTTGGAAGTGACCGCAATCGTCAACTACCCAGTCATATCATCAACAGAACCCAAACTTAGATGCCGAGACGACCCTGATCGCCAAAGGTCTTGCATCCTCCGTCCTACCCCGAAAAGGTCGGCTTTCGCCTGCACAATTCTGTAAAACAATCTATGAACAACGGCATAAGGTTGAAAATATGTTCGCAGGGCTCAAGGACTGGCGCAGGGTTGCAACTTGTTATGACAGGTGCGCGCACATTTTCTTCGCTGCTGTCGTCATATACCGAATCTAATGGGTCATGACCCTAAAAATTATCTTTTGCCGCCCGTCTTTTTCCGAGCTCTTCGGCGCTGACCGCGCGCACAAACGGATTGATTTTCTTTTCTTGAGCCACAGTCGTTGGAACTGTCGGCTGTCCGTCTTCGCGCAGTTTTCTGGCCTTTGCCATATAATCAGCCAAATCAGAATTTTCCGGTTCAACTGTCACAGCAAAATACCCGTTGGACAACGTATATTCATGTGCGCAGTAGAGTTTTGTGTCATCCGGCAGGCCGACAAGTTTGGCCAAACTCCCGAACATATCCTCCGGACTGCCTTCAAACAGTCGCCCGCATCCGGCAACAAAAATCGTATCGCCGACGAAAGCCGCCCCCGCCGAGGGGATATAAAAGGCAATGTGCCCGATTGTGTGTCCGGGTGTTTCGATGACTTCGACAACGTGATCGCCGAAGTAAAACCGGTCACCTTCCTCAACACCCTGTGTCATTCCGGGAATCCGTTTTTTATCTCTTTCCGGGCCGATAATGTCCACATCAAATTCACTCAAAAGCGGGATATTTCCACCCGTGTGATCCCAGTGATGATGCGTGTTCCAGATATGGGTCAGCGTCCAGCCCCTGGCCCTGCACCGTGCGGCAATTTTTTCGGCCTCCGGTGTATCGACAGTGGCTGTCGAACCGGTAGCCGGATTATGGATCAGAAATCCGTAATTATCCTGCAGGCAGGGAAACATATCAATGATCAGATCTTGGGCCATGGGTATTTTTTACATGGAAACGGCAGGCATTTCCAGCGTAGAGTAACATCCTGATGAGACAGAGCGTGATGACACTCGAAAAATTCTACGCGACGCCTCTGGGATGTGCGGCGCAAAACATGGCCGCGCGCCGTCTCGGCACGGTCTGGCCGGACTTGTCCGGGCAGGATGTGTTAGGTCTCGGCTATACCATACCCTATCTGCAACCCTACTTCTCCGCGGCCAGACGTATCATTTTGGCCATGCCGGGCGGGCAAGGGGCAATTGCACAAAGCCACAAGCACGGGGTTATCACCTGCCTTGTAGAGGAAAAATTACTCCCCTTTACGGATGCGCGATTTGATCGCATTCTTGTGGTCCATGGGGTCGAAGAGTCAGATCACCTCACCGCCATGATGGGCGAGTTATGGCGTGTCACCAAGCCCGAAGGCAGGGTCGTGATTATCGCGTCCAACCGCGGCGGATTATGGGCCAGATCGGACAGAAGCCCTTTTGGGGCAGGGCGACCCTTTTCGCGCCTGCAACTGAGAGACCTTTTGAAAACATCCGGTTTCATTCCGACAATCTGGTCGGGTGCGCTTTATGCACCGCCGCAGAAGTTCCTGGCGTCGGCCGCGCGCCTGTCCATGTGCGAGAAATTTGGCGAAACGGTTCTGCCTGGATTTTCCGGACTCGTGCTTGTCGAAGCCATCAAGCGCCTTTATGTTGATCCTTCCGATGGAAATGCGCAACGCGTAATGCGACCTGTTTTCTCTCCGGCCCCTGTCGGCAATGCCGCCACGCGCAGCGAAACATGATTGACAGCTCGCGAACCCCGGACCCGGATATCAGTGATTTGCGCCAATCCATTGATCGCGTGGATCAACGGCTTTTGTCGCTTATTGCAGAACGCCTGCGACTTGCAGACTGTATGCGGCAGGCCAAAAACGGCTCCCAGGTTTGGCGCCCGGCCCGTGAACAGGCTCTGGTCCGGCGACTGGTGGAGATGTCTTCCGGGGTTTCATCCGGTTTGGTATCGCGCGTCTGGGCCGAACTGATGAGTGCCAGTCTGGCCTTGCAGGGCCCGATGCGGCTCCATGTGTCCCTTGAAGGCGACGCCCTTGATGTCGGCGCTGTGGTCCGGGATCGCTTCGGCGCGGCCTTGCCGGTCAGTTCCTATCCGACGGCTGGCTCCGCCTTGGCCGCGGCCTATGGTGATCCGGAAGGGGTCGCCATAGTTGCCGCCCCTAGCGAGATGAATAATTGGTGGTCAGCCTTGTGTCGGGACGGGGTCATGCCGGATATGCATATTTTGACCGGTCTTCCGCGGGTCAGGGAGACGGACTGGCCTACCGCCGTCGCCGTCGCAACATCCGATTTGGAATATGATAATCAAGATAATATCCTGCTTGCGGTCACAGATATGAAGGCGTTCCATGCCAGCGGGTTAAGCGGTGTATTGAAAGCTGAAACAGGTGGCACAAACTTGGTTATGGTCAGGTCAGGGTGGGAAACTGCGACTCTGGAAACTTATTTGACGGGGGATAATTCAGGTAGAATTGTTGGCTACCTGTCCAAAGCGCTTGATCCCTGAAGTCGCTTCCATGCGCGGCAAGCTGGAAAATTTCTCGCACGCGTATGGAAAAGTTACTCATTTTAACTCAAAATATATTTTTTACCTTCACACTCCCGTAGATAACTGTTTCACTCACAGGTCTTTCGGGTTCCCGGCATGATGACTGTTGCGTTCACACATGTTCATATCATCGGTATCGGTCTGATCGGCTCCTCCTTGGCCCGTGCCGTCAAAGCCCATGATTTTTGCCAAACCCTGACCTTGTCAGATGTTTCGGGGAATGTGTGCGCAACGGCCCGCAAACTCCGCATGGGAGACCGGGTTGATACCGATCCGACAAAAAATATCGGCACAGCCGATGTGGTTATTCTGGCGACCCCGCCCTCAACCATGGGCCATATCGCCTGTCAAATCAGGGACTGTCTCAAGCCTGGCGCCGTGTTAATGGACGTCGGCTCCGTCAAGGGCCCAATTATGGAAGCTGTTTCACCCCACGTGCCGGATCACGCGACTTTCATCCCGGCCCACCCTATCGCGGGCACGGAGAATAGTGGGCCGGAATCCGGTTTTGCTACATTGTTTCAGGACCGCTGGTGCATCCTGACCCCTGAAAACCCGCATCTGCCTGAAGTTCAGACAGCGATAAAATTCTGGGAAGCTATCGGTTCCGGTGTAGTCGTCATGGATGCCAATCGCCATGATATCGTCATGGCCGTAACCTCTCATGTCCCTCATCTGATCGCCTACACTCTTGTCGGCACGGCCATGGATATGGAGACAGTGACACGTAACGAGGTCATCAAATTCAGTGCCGGGGGCTTTCGCGATTTCACGCGCATCGCCGCCTCTGATCCGACCATGTGGCGCGACGTATTTCTGGCCAACAAATCCGGCGTTCTGGAGGTCGTTGACCGCTTCATTGAGGATCTGTCTGCCCTCAAACGCGCCATAAGATGGGGGGAGATGGAGACGCTGGAGACACATCTCGCCCGCACGCGCGATATCCGGCGGCGCATTATTGATGCTGGACAGGATGTAGAAACCTCGAACTTCGGTCGGGATAATTAGGACATCAGGTTTTACTGTTCCTGATATGTTTCGACCAACACGAGATTTGAATGCCTGATATCCTCCCGTGCACGAATCATGTCCCGGGAAAATCCGGTTCCAGGTGTCATCCGGCGTGGAGCTTGCACGCTCTGCTGCGAATATGGCGCCTATAACGATAAAGAAAGCTCATGAGCTACGCATTCACATTGTCAAACAGGGGGGTGCGGTTAATCAGAGCCTATGAAGGCTTTTTCGCAACACCCCGCACCCTGACCGATGGTCGCGAGGTAATCGGCTTCGGTCACTGCCTCTCTGATGGTGATCCGCGCAAGGTAACACGGGACGAGGCCAAAAAACTGTTGGACGCGGACGTTTCCGGGTTCGAAACCCTCATTAATGATGTTGTCCATACCTCCCTTACACAGAACCAGTTTGATGCGCTGGTGTCTCTGGCTTTTTCGATTGGGCGAGAGGCATTTTTGAAATCCGATACCCTGCGCGCCCTCAACCGGGGTGAGTTTATTCGGGCCGCTGACGGTTTCGATGCCTGGCGCCTGGCCTGTATTGACGGACAGGTCTATGTTATAGATGCGCTGGTCCGCCGCCGCACGGCGGAAAAGGCACTTTTCCTGCGCCCGACCGATCACGTTGTTCGTGCGCCCCGCCACTGGATTCAGGCGCAGAGGGATAGCAGTGCCGTTAGTCGGTATCCGGCCAAACTCTTCGAGTCCGTTACGAAACCTGTAGAAGATGTCGGACTTGCCGGGGAGGGCACAACGGATACGGAAACCACAGCACATGTTGTCGAAGTCACCCCCCTCACGACCCTGATCCAGGCACAGAATGTACAGGTCGATACTCAAGGGTCTTCCAATAGGAACGAGGCCTATGGGGTGTCTGAAGGGACGGACGCCCTTGTGAGCGAAGATGATATTGAACAGGTCGAAATTGATAGCACCAAACTGCCTGAACGCGATGCGTCGGACGAAGCGGGACGCAATGACGGGATTAACGACACTGTCAACAACAGGGACAGCTCCCCTATTGCCGCCGCCGCCGCCGAGATAAGCGAACGTCTGGACGCGCTAATGAGTGACTCTAATGTTGCGGATTTCAAGCCGCGTGAGCCGGAAGATATTGTGACTGATCCGGACATTTCTGCCGAATCCCGGGAAATACGGCCTATTGTCGATCAGGAGGATGATCGCGTCTCTCACGAGACCCGGTCGAGATGGGTCTCGGCGTTGATTGTCACGGCCGGTCTCATTGTGGGCATTCCAGGTTTGGTCCTGTGGCTGCTGGGATCCGCCAGCGTATTCGGGGATCACGGGCCGTTTATCGCTTTGGTCGCCATCTTCGTTGGTGCGCTGCTGACTGTAAGCGGAGGCTATTATCTGATCAAAAGCCTGTTGGGTCGGAGACATCAAAACAATGTTCAGCCCTCGTAAAGAGTCCTTCCGGTCGGGGCCGCCGGTAAAATTGCGTTTGCCCCTTGCAGTAAGTGCCTATATCAGGTTTATGAGTCTTCATTTACAGAAACTCTCTGTCGGGTCGGAGTCCATCGAAACTCTCGCCGACTGGCAACGTCGTGCGGTGAGCAGGCGCATGGCCGGGGGCCTGTCGCCTTATCACGAGCATGTCACACGCATGTTTCCCCGGCGCAAGGATGAAATACTTGACGGCGGGTCAATTTACTGGGTCATCAAAGGCATTATTCAGTGCCGCAACCGGATAGTAGCCTTGGACAATGTTGTGCGTCGCGACGGGATCAAAGCCTGTTCCATTCTGATGGAACCCAGGCCCATCCCCGTTGTACCGATACCAAAGCGCCCGTTTCAGGGCTGGCGCTATCTCAAAGTCGAGGATGCGCCGGACGATCTGGAGTGTGTGACCGGCGGGCAGGCGCTTCCGCCGGAATTACGAACCAGACTGCTTAATCTGGGCGCATGGTGATCAGGACTGTTTGTGCGGCACCGTGTTTGAAACCAGACCAAGCGGAATGGATTTCGTATCCTTGCTTTGACGCAACACAATCCGGCTTTGTACGTCGGAAATCAGGTCTATGCCGAGCAGCACTTCGCGCAGAAAACTCTCATAGGAATGCATGTCCCGGGTTACGATACGGAGCATGAAATCCACTGCCCCGGTCACAACGGCGCATTGCACGACCTCCGGCATGTTGGCGACGGCGCGTTCAAACCTTTCCATATTGCCACGGTTGGGCAGGGCGAGTTTGACGGCCACGAAGACCTCAAAATCCAGGCCGAGCTTTTCCCGGTCCAGCACTGTGATGCGTTGTCTGATGATCCCGAGTTCTTCCATACGTTTGATACGTCGCCAGCAGGGGGAAGGGGACAGGCCCACCTGATCGGCAATGTCCACTACGGACAACCCGGCGTTGCCTTGAATCAGGTGCAATATCTTCGCATCAATTCCGTCGATGTGTTGCGGCAATTTATTCTTCCCCGTATAATTTTTGCAGGAAAATATTTCATTCAGGGGCAGAAATCAATAAATTAGATGATAATAATGCGGCATTTGTGATATAAGCATATCCTGCACCACTCTAATGCAGGAAAAATTAACGGGGATGCCGTGAACAATCGATCAAACCTGTCCGGACTTTACGTACCCGAGCCGCTCTTCCGGCCCGGCGATAAACCGGACTATTCCCATATATCCGTACCGAGTGAATTGACCCCGCCGCGGCCCGATCCGATGGTCGATCACCATGAAACGGCGCAACATTCCCTGGGGCTGATCCGTGTGATGAAACTGGATAACAGGACCGCCGGGCCGTGGGACCCGAAACTTGGTGCAGACACGCTTCGCATAGCCCTGAGGAATATGTCCATCAATCGGGCCATGGATGACCGCATGTTCAAAATGCAGCGCCAGGGCAAGCTGTCATTCTACGTAAAAAGTACAGGCGAAGAGGCCGTATCCTGTGCCCATGCCATGGCACTTGAGAAAAGCGACATGATTTTCCCGACCTACCGTCAGGTCGGCATCCTGATCGCGCGCGACTGTCCCATATTTGACATGATGTGCCAGCTCCTGTCGAACAGGGGCGACGCACTGCAGGGGAAGTCGCTTCCCGTCCTGTATTCTTTCAGGAATTACGGGTTCTTCACGGTATCGGGCAATCTCGGAACACAACTCATTCAGGGCGTGGGCTGGGCCATGGCTTGCGCCTACAAAAACACCGACGCCATCGCCTCGGTATTTACGGGCGAGGGGGCGACCGCCGAGGGTGATTTCCACTACGCGCTCAATTTTGCCTCTACCTATCGCGCACCCTGCATCATCAATGTGGTCAATAATCAATGGGCGATTTCCAGCTTTCAGGGGATCGCCGCCGGCGAGGGCGAGACCTTTGCCGCGCGCGGCGTCGGGTATGGTCTGGCCACGCTGCGTGTTGACGGCAACGATGTCCTTGCTGTCTACGCTGCGACCCGGTGGGCCGCGGAACGCGCCCGCAGAGGCGGCGGCGCGACAGTGATCGAGCATTTCACATACCGCAGGGAAGGTCATTCCACGTCGGATGATCCGTCCAAATATCGCGCGGAAAATGAAGGCGAAGTCTGGCCCTTCGGCGATCCCGTTGACCGCCTGCGTAATCATCTCATCCACATCGGTGAATGGGACCTGGCGCGTGATGAGGCCATGATGGAGGAAATCGACGTCCATATCAGGGACACATACAAGCGCGCCGAAAAACTCGGGTCCTTGGCGACCGACACGGGCATTGATGAAATGACCATGTTCGAACAGGTTTACGAGGACCCTCCGATTCATTTGCAACGCCAGCGTGATGCCTTCAGGGCGGAGACCGGATAATGGCATCCATGAACATGATTGAAGCCGTCCGCGACGCGATGGACGTGAAGATGAGCCAGGATCCGGACGTCCTCGTCTTCGGCGAAGACGTCGGCTACTTCGGCGGCGTGTTTCGCTGTACAGCGGGGTTGCAGAAAAAACACGGTTTGCACCGCTGTTTTGATACGCCCATATCCGAAGGCGGGATTATCGGTATCGCCATCGGAATGGCTGCATACGGCTTGCGCCCCGTGACCGAAATCCAGTTTGCAGATTACATTTATCCCGCCTATGACCAGATCGCCTCGGAGGCCGCGCGTATACGGTTCCGTTCCAACGGACAGTTTACAGTGCCGCTTACCATTCGTACGCCTGTCGGCGGAGGTATTTATGGCGGACAGACCCATAGCCAGAGCCCGGAAGCACTCTTTACCCATATTGCGGGCCTGAAAACCGTCATCCCGTCAAATCCTTATGACGCAAAAGGGCTTTTGATCACCGCCATTGAAGATAATGATCCGGTTCTGTTTCTGGAACCCAAGCGTTTGTATAATGGTCCGTTCGGCGGTGATCCGCACGCGCCAGCCGGAAATTGGGGTAATCATGAACTCGGCGATGTGCCCGCAGATCATTACCGGATTGAATTTGGCTCAGCGCGCAGAATTACGGACGGAGATGATCTGACTATCCTTGCCTATGGTACGATGGTCTGGATCGCGGAACAGGTGGCCAGGGACAAGGGTATTTCAGCCGACATCCTTGACTTGCGGTCGCTTTTGCCGCTTGACATAAACACCATTGAAGAGTCGGTCAAAAGGACAGGGCGGTGCGTTGTTTTGCATGAAGCCACCCGCACATCCGGCTTCGGTGCAGAGCTGGTAACCCAGGTTCAGGAACAGTGCTTCTATTCTCTCGAAGCACCGATTGAACGTGTCACCGGATGGGATACGCCGTACCCGCACGCCCAGGAACGGGCCTATTTCCCCGGTCCGAAACGCATCGGCCTTGCCCTGGAGCGTGTGTTGAGGAATTAGGTCCCCATGGCTGAATTTCGTTTCAAAATGCCCGACATCGGCGAAGGAGTCGTCGAGGCCGAGATCACAGCCTGGCATATTTCCGTGGGTGACGCTGTCAGCGAGGATGATCCGCTCGCCGATGCCATGACCGACAAGGCGACGATTGAGTTGACGGCCCCGGTTTCCGGCAGGGCTGTCAGGCTGGGCTGCGCCGAAGGTGACAGGATTGCCGTCGGGGCTGATCTGGTTGTGTTTGAAGGAGTTCAAGGTAGCGACACCGATCTGCCCCCGGCAACCCGGCCGGAGTCTCCCGCGGCGAAACGCTCCGACCCGATTCCGAAAACACGCTCCGCTCCGTCTTCCGGCAAGGTTCTGGCTTCTCCGGCGGTACGCAAACGGGCCAGGGATGCGGGCATTGATCTTGGCCAGGTCAACCCCACGGGCCATGCCGGGAATATCACCCGGGATGATTTACTCAATTTTGAGAAGGCCCTTGAGCCGGAACCCGGCGAAACGCGCATCAAAATCATCGGCCTGCGCCGGATCATTGCCGGGCGCATGCAGGCCTCCAAGCGCCATATTCCGCATTTCACCTACGTTGAGGAAATCGATGTCACGGAGCTGGAACACCTGCGCAAGCGCCTCAATACAGAAAAGAGCGCCGACAAACCCGGGCTGACGGTTCTGCCCTTCATTATCCGCGCCGTGATCTCGGCCATCCGCTCCGGCTGGCCGCAAATGAATGCGCACTATCTGGATGAACGCGGATATCTCTCGCAATTTGAGCCCGTTCATCTAGGCATCGCCACCCAGACGGATCAGGGGCTCATGGTACCGGTCGTGCGCAACGCACAGAGCCTGGGTATCCGGGACACCGCCGGTGAAATCGCCCGCCTGGCCCGGGGCGCCCGCAACAATACTCTGAAACGGGAAGAGCTGAAAGGGGCCACGACGACCCTCACATCCCTCGGTCCCCTCGGCGGTATTGTCACGACTCCGGTCATCAACCGCCCCGAAGTGGCCATTTTCGGTCCGAACAGAATAAGACCCAAACTTGAACTCCGCGACGGAGGCCTTGTCGAACGCCTCGTGATGAATTTCTCCATCTCCTGCGACCACCGCATCATAGACGGTTATGACGCCGCTACCATGGCGCAATATATCAAGGGGCTGCTTGAAGATCCGCTATCCATGTTTCTGTAACGGGAGTCCGGTCGGACGGCCAAGGCTTGTCAATGACAGCCTGTTTGTGCAGGCCAATCTGTCCACGGACAGCTTAGAGGGTTTTTTCCAAGGATAAAAGGGCTGGAAATCAATGACACGGGAACAATCGAATAAAACAGACGGTAACGGCAACCTGGCCGCACATCTCTTTCTTGCCGCTGACAAGCTGCGCAAGAATCTGGAACCCTCCGACTACAAACACGTTGTCCTCGGGCTTGTCTTGTTGCGCCACGTCTCCCACAGTTTCGAGGCTCGCCACGGGGAAATTCTGGCCGAAGGTGTCCCCGCTCTTGTCGCAGAAGATCCTGATGAATATATTGCCGAAAATGTCTTCTGGGTGCCGCCTGAAGCCCGTTGGTCACATCTTCAGGCCAACGCCAAACTCCCGACCGTCGGCAAGCTGATCGATTCGGCCAACTCGCTGTTTACGGGCAGGAAAGCAACTATACCACATGGCGACTGGCGAGAATGAACCTGGCCGTGCGCGGGATCGACTCCGGCGGCATCACATGGAACAATCAAGGCACCTTCCACAGAAACGCATGGCGCGACAAGCGGTTTGA